>JAGCNK010000143.1 GCA_017645985.1 Bacteroidales bacterium
AAGTGTTCGGGCAGATATTTGTCGAAATATTCTACCGGCGGCATTACAGCCTGCTGAATCTTCTGCGCATAGCGGATACTCTCCACAATCTTATCTTTCTGAGCAGCAATCTCTTCCTCTGCCTTTTTGATTTGGGTGATGTCGGAGTCGATAGCCACAATTTTGTAGAGATTGTCCTGACTGTCGAAAATGGGCGTAAGGTTGGTTTGAATCCAAAGTTCCGCACCGTCGGCATTCTGCGACTTGGTGGTATAGAGAGTTGATTTCTTTTCTATCAAATTCTGTTCGATGCTTGAAAGCACCTCCACGTCGGTGTTCTTTTCCAAGAGGTTAGAGCCGTATTTCTGACTGTAATCATCGTAAGAGTAGCCGGTCATACGTTTGAAACCATCGTTAACCCACTCGATTTCGCCGTCGGCAGAGGCAATGATTACAGAGTTGTCGGTCTTGGACGCCACGAGCGAGAGTTTTTCGAGTTCTTTGTTAACCGATTCGAGCTTTTCTTTCTGAGCCTCAATCTCATCGCGCTGCTGGCGGATCTCCTCGTGAGCCTTTTTCAACGCAGTGATATCAGAGTCGATAAGGATTAGTTTCGACACATTGCCATTCTTGTCGGCAACGGGCGTGATAGAGGTCTGCGCCCATTTTTCCTCGCCGTCGGCTGTCGTTACCTCGTTCTCGTAAAGCATAGCCGACTTGGAAGTGATACACGAATCAAGAATTTCGTCAATCTTTTCATTCTTAGAAGCCTGACGGATATTGCTGCCGACATTATCTTTAAGAGTGTCGATATTGTAACCGTAAAGACGTGTAAATCCGTGGTTGATCCATTCAAAATTGCCATCGGGATCAAGAATCATAACCGCGCTGTCGGTCTTGTCGGCCACGATAGAAAGTTTTGCCAACTCCTCTTTCTGCTGCTCGATTTTGATATTCTGCTCGGCAAGTTTCTTATTGTCGCGACGTTTGCCACGGTAGAGGAAGAAGATGAAAAACGCCATCACAACGAATATCGACAACGCCACAAGCGAAATCATCAAGATGTGGTTGACAAAATTGTACTTGTAAGATAGTTCGGTAAGAGCGCTCTCCTTTTCGGCGATTTCCTCGTCCACTTTGTCGAGACGTTTCTGCTGCTCCTCGGCAATACGCTGCTGCTCAGCAAGTTTTTCTTGCATAGGACGGAGCTCAGCCTCGATTTTTGCCATCTCCTCGGTTTTAGACTGAAGTTCTGATGCAGCCTGCTCAAGTTCGCGGCGTGTCTCCTCCTGCTGAGCCTGCAACACCGACATTTCGGCCTTCTGCTCGTTGATGCGACGGGTCTGCTCTTCGATAGCCTTTTTCTGATCGGCGATATTTTTGTTCTGGGTTTGTATAGTCTGCTCTTTTTCAGCTATTTCCTTCTCTTTTTGAGAAAGCTGACGCTGTTTGTCGGCAAGCTCTTTGTTCTTGCTGTTGAGCTGGCTTTGTACTTGGGTAAGTTTTGCGTTGGTTTCCTTAACAGCCTCTTTTACAAGGTCGTCGGCTGATGTATCCTCGCCGTGGAGGTTTTTGGTAAGGCTCTCGTCAACGCTGATAGCCACCTTGCGGAGGTTAGCGCTGCTGTATTTAAACGACACCTTGCCCGAAACCTCGTCGATAAGGTTAATCATAATTTTTGAGGCGTCGCCATAATTGTCGGTAGCCAGGGCAACAGGACGGCGGGCAAAACGTTTGAGCGCGGTTTCGTAGTCGCGAGTCTGCGGCACATAAAGCAAATGCAGCTGCACGGCGTTGTAGGCTTCGTCGACCGACGAATATTCCTGAACCATAACCTTTGTGCCCGAACCCGGATAAGTCTTTTTGGCATTCTTAGTGAGGGCGCGTACAAACTGCTGCGAGCCGTTTACCACACCTATATACAAAATATTGATATCCTCGTCGTTTTCCCAAATGAGCGAACGAGGAATCTCATAAATCAGTTTCGCCTTCTGGTCGTCGGACGATTCTCCGTACTGTGCGTAAGTATTATTGGCACAAATACAAGTAAAAATTACAATTAATAGTAAAATCCGTTTAGTCATTGTATCAAAATTTGTTTCCATACTAGGACAATACAATTATGTTGCCAATTTAAACGGTATGTTTGGCAAGGATAAACTCCTCAAGAATTTTTGCGTGGTCGAAAGCCAGAGCGGGAAGGTTGTTGATATCAAACCAGGCAGCCTCTTTGGCATCGTCGGCAGGATGGAACTCAATGTCCTCATCTACATACACATAGAAAACTATGGTAACGGTTCTTCCTCTGGGGTCGCATCCCGGATCACCAAAAGCCTTGAACTGAGAGAGAAACTGACAGTCGATGCCGGTCTCTTCCAAAAGTTCGCGCGAGGCAGATTGTTCGAGGGTTTCGCCCTCCTCGGTAAAGCCGCCAGGAAACGCCCAGCAATCTTTAAAAGGTTCGTTCCTACGTTTTATAAGCAATATCTGGCTCGTTACGCCAGTTTTTTTAAGCACCAGAATGTCGGCTGTAACCGACGGCATTGGGTATTTGTATGTGTACGACATAATTGAATTCTTAACGTTAAGTTTGTTTGCCAAATATATGAATTTTTTTGATTTGCGTGATATTTTTTCCTAAAAAAAATCAAAAAAAATACGAGTTTTTACAATTCAAAAGACAAACTACCCAGACCCACCAGCTGTCCGTTAGTGGTTTTGGCCTTCGCGTTTTCGATAATAATTTTACCATCGTTGTTAAATGCAGATTTAAGCAACTGTCTCTGAGAGTTGGTAAAACGTGACGAATTGCTTTCCATATTCTGAGCAACTCCCGCTACAGTAGCCACAAGTGTAAAACTTTCAATTTTTGGCACAAGAATATCGGCGTATTTGTCAGACCCTTCAAATAGTTTGGTAGTAAGGTCAGCATCGTAGCCATCGGTACCGCCAGCCACCATAGCACGAATAAACCATTTGAGCGAAGCCACGGTTTCCAATTGATAAACTCCGCCACCAAACGACGGTTTGGCAGGGTCGTTTTTAACATTGACAGCAAGTGTGGCAGAACAGCCGTGCCAAGAAACTTTCACCTTTTGGCGACCAACAATGTCGTTATTAAATTCAAAATCAGCATATTGAACATCAAAAATATCATAAGTACCATCAGAGTAAAGAGCCTTAACAGTGCCTTTAAGACGTTCAAAAATGAGCAATTCAGATTTTACCCTCGACAAATTGAGCATCAGCGGACGACGTGTGCTTACCGCCACATATACGTCATAGGTCTGCGAATAAGAATGCCAAGAAATATTGGCGGTCTGTTTGCCCTCTTTCACGTTGTTTAGTTGACAATTAGCATTTGAAATGTCAACAATTTCGGAAGAACCGTCCTGATAAAGAGCCCTAAACGTGCCCGTAAGGTTTCTGAACTGAAAAATGGTGTCGGATAGATTAGAAAAATCAAAACTAACAGGTTGAACCTCAAGATTCTGAGCTTTACAACACTGCGACACAATAGCTGAGAAAAAAGTGAGTAGTACTAACTTAGTAATAATTGTTTTTTGTATCATAACGTGAAAAAATTTTTAATTCGCAAATATAGAGATATCATCTAAAACTACAAAAAATCCGCCGTTATTACCCATATCAGGCAACGACGGCGGATATTTATATAATAAGTTGTTGGAAAAACTATTTCAACGCTTGGAGAATGCTAAGAATCTTGTCGCTGTCAAAATTGTCCTTGCACCAGATACGGCCTATCTTGTTGTCAACTTTTACAACTTTGAAACCGTCTTTGAGCTTGCCTACGAATTCGCCTTTAAACTCATCGCCGGCTTTGAACTGCTGGTCGAGGGGAATAAGTGTGCACGGGCTGCGGTCAAAAGCTGCGATCTTGCCAGCGAATCCAGCGCCGAGAACTTTGGTGTCGGTGCAGCTGATTAAAGTGTAGAGGGCGTTGCTGCCGTCGCCTGTAACTACAAACGACTGTCCGGGCTGCCATTCGTTGTTTTTAAGCACTACGAAAGTGCTGGGTTTGATCTGCTCGTTGGCGTGGCTGTTGGCAAATCCCTTGCCGTCTTCTGTCCAGTCCATATCAAGGTAGTCAACTTTGGGTTCGGTAGCCTTCTTGGCATCGGTAACGATAGCGCGTTCCATACCAGAACCGCTCTGCCACCATGTGAGGATGATGTCGCCGTTCTTTGCTTTCTGATCCTTGGGAATAGGAATAATGAGAGAGTTAGGCATTTCGATATCCTCGCCAAAACCCTTCACCATAGATGTGGTTTCGCCAACAGATACGAGGGTGGCATTGTAGAAAATGTAAGTTTCGTTTGCCGGATCGTCAGACTCTTTGAGTTTTTTGGGATAGAAAGAGTGGATTGAGAGAACGGTCTGTCCTGCCTCCAAGCCTTCTGCCTTGATGCCTTCGGGATAATCCCAGGGGAACCCTTTTTCCTTAGCGGGTTCTTCAGCAACCTCTTCGGTCTGTTCGGTTGCTTGTTCTTGAGTTTGTTCCTGCTGTTCGTTCTGGTTGTTTTGTGCTCCGCCGCAGGCAACGGCAGCAGTCATAAGTGCCGCAGCACATAAATAAACTGTTTTTTTCATTGTGTTATAATACTAATTGGTTTGAAATTTTACCGAGCAAATATAGAGATAATTATTATTGGGTGTATCAAATATGACATTATTTTTTTGTTGGGGTGGGAAAATCTTCCACAGTTTGGTAAAGTAAAAATGTTATCAAAACATTCAATCCAATGAAAAATTAGTAAAAGTAATACTAGGTCCTTCTGTTTCAATTTGACGTTCTTCTTTATTGTACCAATAATGAGTAACTAAACGAAGATGGTAGCCTCTGGCAACTTCAAATAAACCTGAATTTATAGAAAAATGATATATTGTATCTCTTTGTCGTCCAAGAGAGTTCATTTCTGATGATTTAAGATTTTTTAGGTCATTTAGATTACGAATTTCACTCCATAATAATTCATATTCGAATGTTGTGGTATCAATATAGGTTGCAGATGTCCATTTAACATCAATTTCAGTTCCCATAAAAAAGCCATTAACGAATTTTGGTCTTGTAGAATATTGATTACCTTCGCCAAATGGGTCTCCGTAATCTGGAGTTTGAGGTTTATCATCATCTCCTTTGTTGCAAGATGTGAACATAAATCCTGATACAGCCACCATTACGGCTGCAAATAAAACTAATACTGATTTTTTCATTTTTGTAATAGATTAAATTGTTAGTATTTATAATTTTACATATTAGATAATAGGTAATTGGATAATTATTCTCCGCAAATGTAAGATTATATTTTAAAAAGCACAAAAAATAACTCTAAATATATTTTATGATAGTAATAATATTTTGTTTCTTTGCAAACTGAAAAAATACTAACACAATGAAAGAAACAGGCATTTTTAAATCGTTTTTAAACATCATATTCGACATCTTGTTGGTGTACATTTGCTACGCCATCTGCCGCACATTATTTCTCACGCTCAATTACAATTACTACGAGGGCAAAATCTTCACCGACAACTTCTTAAACCTTGTGAAAGGTTCTTTGGTGTTCGACACATCAGGAATCCTATACACCAATATGCTGTTCTTGCTGATGGCACTGTTTCCGCTTCACCTCAAAGAGCGTAGCGGGCTATACGCTAAGATTGTGAAGATTGTATATGTGTCGATCAACACGCTGGGAATCATAGCCAACCTCTGCGACGTGGTATATTTCCGCTTTACCGGACGACGCACCACGGCAACCGTGTTCAGCGAGTTTGGCAACGAGGACAACCTCTTTTCGATCATTTTTACCGAGGCGTGCAACTCGTGGTATCTGATTATCGCCGCCGGCGTAATGGCACTGATGCTGACGTTCCTATACAAAAAGCCGCTCTGCGACAATTCGTATTACGGCATTGTGGACTATATAAAATATTATTTGATGCGTGTGGTTTTGATGCTGATAACGGTGGTTCTCTGCGTGGTGGGTATGCGTGGAGGAATTGACCGCAGCACTCGCCCCATAACGCTCAGCAACGCAAACCAATACATCACGTCGCCGGTGGAGGCTCCGCTGATTCTCAACACGCCGTTCAGCATACTCCGCACCATCGACAAGAAACCGTTCCAAGACCCGAAATATTTTTCACCCGAAGAGTTGGAATCAATATACACTCCTCTGCACCAACCTGTTGACAGCATTGTGGCAAACGCCAAAGGCAAGGGCAAAAACGTGGTGGTGTTTATAATTGAAAGTTTTGCACGTGAGTTCATAAAAAGTTATAATCC
The DNA here is from genome assembly GCA_017645985.1 of Bacteroidales bacterium. GTDB lineage: Bacteria > Bacteroidota > Bacteroidia > Bacteroidales > UBA3824 > UBA3824. The sequence continues at coordinate 6,290 of JAGCNK010000143.1, forward strand.
CGACATCGACGGCGGCAACTACCAAGGCTACACTCCGTTTGTTGACAGCCTGATGCAGCATAGTGTCTGGTTTATGAATAGTTACACCAACGGACGCAAATCTATCGACGGAATGCCGAGCGCACTCAGCAGCATACCTTATTTTATTGAGCCGTTTTTTGTAACGCCCGCCGCACTCAACAACCTCAGCGGCATTGCCCGCGAACTTAAAAACGAGGGCTACTACTCCGCATTCTTCCACGGAGCCAAAAACGGAAGTATGGGCTTTCAGGCATTTTCAAACGCCACAGGTTTCGACGACTATTTTGGACGCACCGAGTTTGATCAAAGCAAGCGATTTGGCGGCGAGGCAGAGTTCGACGGCTACTGGGCTATCTGGGACGAGCCCTTCCTGCAATATTTCTGCGCCGAGATGAACTTTTTCCGTCAGCCGTTTGTTAGCGCTGTGTTCACAGCCACAAGCCACCATCCGTTTCAGATTCCCGAAAAATACGAAGGTAAGTTTCCCGAAGGCACTCT
>JAGCNK010000144.1 GCA_017645985.1 Bacteroidales bacterium
GCTCTACCTGCTCTACTGCCACTATATGGCTAAAAAAAATCTTGACAATATCGGTCATTCGGCGCATTTCTGGGGCGCGGTTTTCGGGTTTGTGTTTCCAATTATCTGTTATCCCCATTTGTTTACTAATTTTATATCTAAGCTATTTCAATGATGACAAGTACTGAACACGGTTTAATAATAGACTTCAACGGCAACTACCAGCCTTCCAATGCTTTCGATATCAATAGTGCTCGACGTGCCTTGATATTCGGCGACTGTGTTTTTGAGCAGATACGCACCAACGCTAGCACCATGCTTTTTTTCGGACGCCATTTAGACAAGCTTTGCGCTGCTATGACATTTATGAATATGGAGATTCCTAAAAAGTTTTCTTCGGAACGCACGGTGTTGAAAGAGGAGCTTACCAAACTGCTGATTAAAAACAAGATATTTAAAGGTGGTCTTCTTACCCTTTTGATATGCCGGACCGAGGGAAACGACGTATGGCACCAGCCGTCGCAAGTATATTATATAGCTATGGTAAAACGCCTTCCCTCAGTGCTTTTTGAACTCAATACCGAAGGCCTCACGCTCAATATCTTCAACGAACTAACTATGCCAGCGGCACGTGTAGCCAATTTTAACACCCATTTTGGCAGTGTGGTAAAGAGTCTGGCTTTGCAGTATTCGCGCAATAAATTCACAAGCGATTCTTTTATAGTCAACTCCAATGGCAATTTGATTGGGTCGGCGATGTATGGCAACATATTTTGTGTAAAAGATTCCGTGGTGTATACTCCTCCGTTGAGCGAAGGATGCACCGACAGTGTGATACGCCGGCATATTCTTGACGTAGCAGAAATCCTTGGAATTCAAACAGATGCCAATACGGTTATTACATCGGAATTTTTGAATGTTGCCGACGAGATATTTTTAGCCTCAACAGAATTTGGACTCAAATGGGTGATAGCCTGGCAAAATCGTCGCTACTATCGCCGCACAGCCGAAACCATTTGGAAACGGCTCAACGAGTACTATGCCGACGAGTTTTAATTGAGTAGCGGGTCGGGCGGGAGGTTTTCCCACACACGGTAGCGTCCGCCCAAGTTTTTTACAGCCTCTTTCCAGATGTCGGCTTCGGTGTTCATAATAATCGACGGGTCAAGTTTGCCAACAATCCAGAACTTTTCGTTGATCTCTTTTTCAAGCTGACCCTTTTCCCACCCCGAATATCCAAGGAAGAAACGCACAGATTTTTCGTTGATTTCGCCGTTTTCAATCTTGTGCGACACTTCGTTGAAGTTGCCGCCCCAGTAGATGCCGTCAGCCACTTGGATGCTTCCCGGAATCAGATCAGGACCAGCAGTATGTATAAAATATACAAACTCGCTACGCACCGGACCACCAAACCACAGATTCCATGAGTCGGAATGAAACTCGTGGTTGGCGAAACTTATGTTGGTAAGCACCGGCTTGTTGAGAATAAAACCCACATAGCCGTTTTCAGAGCTTTCGGTGAGGTAGACTATCGACTTGTCGAAATAGGCGTCGCCAGAAAAGGGCTTGGAAATAAGAATTCTTCCAGCTTCGGGCATTAGCCAATTGCGGTCGATAGAAAGCAGGTCTATATCTTTTAAATTTTCCATTGTTTCAAACTGTTTTGAGCGGAAACCTCGTTTTTATTTCCGCACTCACAATTTACGGATTTTTTTGATACGCATGCTATTTTTTTTATAAAAATTTTTTTATCAAATGCTTTGTATTGATAATCATATTTTTTTACATTTGCACTCGTTTTAAAATCAAACATTATGCAAATATTAGGAATTATCCCTTCGCGTTATTCTTCAACGCGTTTTCCTGGCAAGCCCCTTGCTATGATAGGCGGCAAAACAATGATCCATCGTGTTTACGAACGTGCTTCGCAAGCATTCGACGATGTGGTAGTGGCCACCGACGACCAGAGAATCTACAACGAGGTTTCGTCGTTTGGCGGACGTGCAGTGATGACATCCGAAAAACACCAGAGCGGCACAGACCGTTGCGCCGAGGCAGCACAGAAATATTCGCAAGAAACTGGCAAAAATTTTGCTGCTGTAATTAATATCCAGGGCGACGAACCGTTTGTGGATCCCAAACAGCTTTTGCAACTTGCCGGGCTATTCAACGACCCTTCTGTAGAGATTGCCACGCTTGTGAAACAGGCTAAAACATCCGACGAGGTGTTCAGCGAAAACACCGCAAAAGTGATAGTAAACAATCTTTCGCAGGCTGTATATTTCAGCCGTTCGCCCATACCTTTTTACCGTGGCAAAGACCGTGAGCAGTGGGTAATGAGCCACAAATACTACAGGCACATCGGTGTGTACGCTTACCGCACCGACATTTTGCAGAAGATTACTCTTTTGCCGCAGTCGTCGCTCGAACTGGCTGAAAAACTCGAGCAGAACCGTTGGATCGAGAACGGATATAATATAAAGGTGTGCGTAACCGATTTTGAAGGATTGGCTGTAGACACCCCTGAAGATCTTGAAAAAATACTTAAAACCATTCCATTAACGGATTAAGCCCGTTTTTGGATTATTTATGAAACAATTTTAATATCAAACCGTAAAAAATAACAGATTTTTGAGCAAGTGTTAATATGAAACTTTTTAAAACCATACTGTCGACTCTTTTTTTGTGCGGGGCATTCTATTCTGCCGAGGCGCAAAAAACTATCATCCCCAATTTTTTTGTTCAAAACCAGATGACCTCTCACGAGGTGATTATTTATCCTAATCCCGTAGTGGGAAATGTGGTTAATTTTAAATCGCCGGCAATAATCAGAAATATTGAAATTACTAATATTATCGGCAAACGGATCAAGATTAAAGAAAACGAGGACTATATTTTTGATGATATTTCTATTCTTTTAGAAAACTGTGAATCAGGTATTTATCTTGCCAAAATTACTTTCGACGACGACAAAGTTCTTATCAAGAAGCTTATCGTAAAATAATTGTGCGTTAAAATGTGCACAAAAATTGATTTTTTTTTGGTAAACAATAATTATCTTTTTACATTTGCAGCGTCAAAAGGGCAGCCGTCCTCTTAAAAAAACAAAAAAACAATCATATTACAATGTACGACAAAAAAGAACTGTCTAAAAGATTGGTTCCTGAATTACGTGACTTAGCTAAGACTTTAGGTATTCCTAAAGCCGATTATCTTAAAAAACAGGAACTTATTGACAAAATATTAAAAACAACTGAAGCAAACGATGCTCCTCAAACAGAAGCTGCATCAAAATCAAACGTTGTGGAAGAACCCAAAGACGCTCCAAAACCTGTTTTTGAGATACCTGATCCACCTGTAAGAACCCGTGAAAAACGTCATCGCCTTGTACTCAAAAACAAGCCAGTGGCTTCGGTTTCCATTAGCAATGGCACTCAAAGCTATCAAAACGAACAGCTTACACAGCAGCAGACTCAACAGGTGCCGCAAGCCCAGCAGCAGCCTGCTACACGTGCCAGCAAACAATCGTCGCAACCTCCTCAGTTCCAACTGAAACCGTTGCCCGACGATTTTCTCGCTGACAATCCGCTTCTGACCGACGACGAACCAGAGCCCCCCGTAGCTCCTAATCCTAAGCCGATGTCTAAAAGGATTATTAAAAAGGTGCAACAGAATCCTGTGCAGCCGCAGCCCGAACAAAATCCAAAAACCGCTTCAGAACAGCAGGAACAACCTATGCCAGAGGATGCGCCTGCTAAACCCGAAAACGAAGCCGATGTTAAAAACATAGTGAAAGAATCGTCGATTTTTGATGTCGACGGACTTATTGAAAACACTGGCGTTTTGGAGATTATGCCCGATGGTTACGGATTTTTGCGCAGTAGCGAC
>JAGCNK010000145.1 GCA_017645985.1 Bacteroidales bacterium
CACAGGCAACAGTGGAACCATTCCCGTAAGGAACGCAACCACCACGTTGCCAAGGAGAAACATTTTTTTGTAGGTGGAAGCATAGAACCACAGTAGTCCCGAAGCAAAGGGGAAAAAGAGCGCGAACAGCCACACCCCTATCCTGAGCGACACCACAGCACCCAGCACGCACGCAGCTATATTGAGTCCGAGATGCCAGGCAAGAGCGTTGCCACGGCTAACATCATTGCCGATAACCACATTGTCGGGACGGTTGATCATATCCGACTTGGTGTCGAAATAGTCGTTGATAATGTATCCGCCCGCAGCCATCATCACCGTGGCTGTGGTAAGAAACACAAAGTCGAGGACGGTGAACGTAGGCTCAAGTTCGTACAAAGTAAGGATAGGATGCACAAGGCACCAGTTGATCAGCACCTGCAATAGCAGTATCATCAGCAGGTTTTTAATTCTTATTATTTTAAAAAATGCATTCATTGTTGTGGTTCTGAGGGGTTTATACCGTCTTTGTAAGTTTTGGCAAACTCTATTATGCTGTCGCTTACAAAGCTATAAATTTTTTTCAAATTTGGATACTGATTTAGCATTTCGAGATGATAATTCATAATGCGGGTGTCGTTTCGTACCGCAGGACCGCTTTGGCAAAGTACCGGGTCGTTGGTCAAAGCCTTGCGTGCAGTTTCGTTGATAAGCGGCTCAAGAAGCGCAAAATCCACATTGTCCTTGGTCATCAGCATCTTCGACACCGAAATCATATGATTGGTGAAATTGCAGGCAAAGACCGCGCTCAGGTGCAGTATGCGTCGCTGTGCTGAGCTCATCTCCCTAACGTCGGAAGAAAGCGAGCTGGCAAGCATCATTATTTTCTGCATCGTGATCTCGTCGCTGCTCTCCACAAGCAGGGGCACTTTGGCAAAATCCACAGCCACACCCTTGGAGAATGTCTGCACGGGATACATCACGCCGCATTTTTTGAAAAAACGTTTAAGCACATTGATGTCGGTGGTGCCGCTGGTGTGAAGCACAAGGTGCTGTGTTTTGAGTGCGGAGGCGGCTGGCACAATGCCATTGTCGGCGGTTACGATAAAATATACGTCGGCGTAAGGGGTGATCTTGTCAAGCTCAAACACCGGCACCACTCCGAAGGCGTTGCTCACCGCACGCACATTGGCCATAGTGCGTCCGTACACGCCCACAACGTTGTGTCCAGATTTTTGCAAAGCCGGTATCAGGCTCCAAGCCACGTTGCCCGTTCAAAATACAAAAATATTCATTGCGCAAATTCTTTTTAATAATATGCAAAGGTTGATAATTATTTTTAATTTGCAAGTTTTTTTTGCAATTTTGCACAAAAAATAGGAAAAAATATGTCTACAAAATTATTGGCGGTAACAGGAAACCCCGTTTTGCACAGCTTAAGCCCGGTGCTTATGTGCGGCGCAATAGAGGCGCAAGGCTCCGACTACAGATACCTGAGGCTTCCGGCAAGCTCTGCCGGAGAGGCTATTATGGTGTTTAAGATGTTGGAAATGAGCGGAATGAATGTGACCGCACCATTCAAACAAGACGTGATACCATACCTCGACCGTCTGACCGAAAACGCCAAAAAAGCCGGAGCGGTAAACTGCGTATTCACACGCGACGGACAGCTCTGCGGCGACAACACCGACATCACAGGCGTGGAACTATCCATCAGGCAGTACCCCGAATTTCTCAAAGACGGCAAGATGCTTGTGATAGGCAGCGGCGGCGCGGCTCAGGGTGTGATAATAGCAGGGCAAAACCTCGGCGTGGAAGTGGCTGTGGCAGCCCGCAACCAGGAGGCGCTGGCAAAACTCAAACAGCAATTCGGCGTAAAGGTGTTTCCGCTCAGCGACATCAACTCGATTGTAAAGCAGTACAAAATAATCGTCCAGGCTCTTCCGTCGGGAGTAAAAGCTTTTGACCCAGAAATACTTACATCCGACTATCTGATACTCGACGCCAACTACAAGGATTCGGTGTTTGAGCCGTTTATCCACAAAATAGGATTCAAATTTCTCTCTGGCAAGGACTGGCTTGTCAACCAGGCAGTTCCGGGATTTGAACTGTTCACCGGCGACAAAACCACCGCACAGATAATGTACAATGCCTTAGACCGTTACAAGTTTGAATACAAAGGACGTATCGCTCTCACTGGATTTATGGGCGTGGGCAAAACCACTTCGGGCAAGATTCTCGCCAAGCTCACCGGCTACCGCTTTGTAGATATGGACGATGAGATTGAAGCTCAGGAAGGTATGAAGATTACAGAGATTTTCAAGACCAAGGGCGAGGCTTATTTCCGCAAGATAGAAACCGAAATGCTGCAACGCTACGCCGGAGAACAGAACATCATACTCTCATGCGGAGGCGGCACAGTGAAAAATCCCGCCAACCAGGCGGTGCTAAACTCCGACTTCGTTACCGTATGGCTTTATGCATCAGCCAAATACTGTATCAGCGGATTAGACATTTCGAACCGTCCGCTGCTGCAATGCGACAACCCGCTTGCCGCAGCCGAAAAAATGCTCGCCGAGCGAATACCATTCTACGCATCATGCGCCTACGCGGTGGTGTGCGTTGAAAATTTAGAAACCGAACAAATCGCAAACAAAGTTTATGAACAAATTAGTAGAACCTTCGGAATATAGGGCGAATTTCACAATTCCCTCGTCGAAAAGCTATATGCAGAGAGCTGTGGCGCTGGCTATCCTCGCCGACGGCAAAACAGTACTGCGCAATCCCGATTTCAGCAACGACTCGCTGGCTATCATTGAGATAGCACGCAAGCTCGGGTGCAGCGTGCTCAACAGCACCGACCGCGTTGAAATCAAACCGTTCAAGACGATCAAGGCCAACAACCTGTCGGTGGGCGAGGCGGGACTTGGTCTCCGGCTCTTTACTCCCGTGTGCTGCCTGTTCAACACCGACATCACCATTGGCGGCTACGGCACACTGCTCAACCGTCCGATGTCGATGATGGAAAAGCCGCTTGCCGACCTGGGCGCCAACGTGCAGACTACCAACGGATACATTCCTATCAAAATTTCGGGCAAGATGACCGGCGGTGAGACAGAAATCGACGGTAGCGACAGCTCGCAGTTTCTCACTGGTCTGCTCACCGCCCTGCCACTCGCCGAAAAGGACTCAATAATAAAGGTGAAAAACCTCAAAAGCATTCCCTACGTGGAGATGACTCTCGACATTATCCGACGTTTTGGCGGCGAAATCAACAATCAGGACTACAAGGTGTTTGCCATCAAGGGCGGACAAAAATACCACGCCATCGACTATACCGTGGAGGGCGACTGGAGCAGCGCGGCAGGTCATCTTGTGGCTGGTGCTATCGCAGGTTCCGCCACCATCCTTGGTCTCAACCCCGCATCGCTGCAAGCCGACAAGGCTATCATCAACGTGCTGATGAACTGCGGAGCGCATATCGAAATCGACTCCGACAAAATCACAGTGTCGAAAAAAGACCTTCTGCCGTTCAGGTTCAACGCCACCGACTGTCCCGACCTGTTCCCCGTGGTGGCAAGTCTCGCATCGCAATGCTCCGGCGTGTCGATAATCAAAGGTATCACACGTCTGGCGCACAAGGAGAGCAACCGCGCCCTCTCTATCAAGGAGGAGTTCGGCAAACTGGGCATCGCTATCGAGCTCTCGGGCGACAATATGATTATCCACGGCGGAAAAATCACCGGCGGACATGTAACCAGCCACAAAGACCACCGAATGGCTATGGCTATGGCAATTGCGGGACTCACAGCCCAAGACCCTGTGCAAATCGACGACGCTGAGGCTGTTAGCAAATCGTACCCGAAATTCTGGGATCATTTTTATATGTCGGTGAAAAAATAATTGCAATTTTTTTTGGAAAAAGTTATATCTTTGTTTACCTTTAATGCAAGTTTTGATTAGCCAAAAGTGAAACAGTACAATTCACATAAGATATACAACATCAGCCTGATTTTCATTGCAATAATGCTGGCGTACATTGTTAAGTTGTTCTTCATCCAGGTGATGGACTCCAAATACAAAATGTCGGCAGAGAGCAATGTGTTCCGTCGTGTGGTAGACTATCCCGCCCGAGGACTGGTGTTTGACCGCAACGAAAAGCTGCTTGTATACAACGAGTCATCTTACGACCTTGTGGCTGTGCCCAACAAAGTGCCGCCGTTCGACACTGTTGACCTATGCAACATTCTCGGCATATCGGTGGAGGCGTTCAAGGCTGAGTTTCAAAAGGCGGTGAACTATGCGCCATACAAGGAAAGCGTTATCCACAAGCAGATTACAAAGCAGCGCTACTCATACCTGCAGGAAAAGATGTACAAGTTTATCGG
>JAGCNK010000022.1 GCA_017645985.1 Bacteroidales bacterium
GAGATCATCGTTGAGAAATTAGGTGTAGACGAAGCAGAAGTTACCGAAGAAGCTTCTTTCACAAACGACCTTGGTGCCGACTCTCTCGACACAGTAGAACTCATCATGCAGTTCGAAAAAGAGTTCAACATCTCTATTCCCGACGATCAGGCTGAGAAAATCGCTACCGTTGGCGAAGCTATCGAATACATCGAAAACCAGCAAAAATAATTTATTTCTATGGAATTAAAACGAGTAGTCGTAACCGGCATGGGGACAATAAACCCCTTAGGCCATAATATAACCGAGTTTTGGGAAAATTTAAAATCCGGTGTAAGCGGCGCAGGTCCGATTACCCGTTTTAATCCCGAAAAATTCAAGACACGGTTTGCCTGCGAAGTCAAAAATTTCGAAGAAATTGACGCGCAATTCTTCAACAAGAAAGAGACCGGACGTCTCGACCTTTTTGCCAAGTTCGCCCTCATCTCTGCCGAAGAGGCTTGGAACAACAGCGGACTTACCCCCGACAACTTCAACCACGACCGTGCAGGAGTTATCTGGGGATCGGGAATAGGCGGAATCAACACCCTCACCGAAGAAGTTGAGCAGTTTTGCCAAGGCGACGGATCGCCAAGGTTCAGCCCCTTCTTCATTCCCAAGATGATCAGCGACATCGCTCCCGGACACATCAGCATGAAGTACGACCTCCGCGGCCCCAACTTCACCACTGTGTCGGCATGCGCATCATCTACCAACGCTATTATCGACGCATTCAACTACGTGCGCCTGGGCAAAGCCGACATCATCGTAACAGGCGGTTCTGAATCGCCCGTAGGCATTGCCGCTGTGGCAGGATTCAACTCGATGAAAGCCCTCAGCACCAACAACGACAACTACAAGACAGCATCGCGTCCGTTTGACGCCACACGCGACGGCTTTGTAATTGGCGAAGGCGGCGGATGCCTCATCCTCGAAGAGTACGAGCACGCCAAAGCACGTGGAGCCAAAATCCTCTGCGAACTGGCCGGAAGCGGTCTCACCGCCGACGCGCACCACATCACAGCACCCCATCCCGAAGGACGCGGAGCTGCAGCGGTAATGAAGCTCGCAATCGAGGACGCCGGACTCAAACCCGAGGACATCGACTACGTTAATGTTCACGGCACTTCCACCGGCCTCGGCGACATTGCAGAGTCAAAGGCTATTCAGCAAGTGTTTGGTGACTACGCTTACAAAATCAGCATCAGCAGCACCAAGTCTATGACCGGTCACCTTCTCGGTGGCGCAGGCGTGGTAGAGTCTATCGCGTGCGTGCTCGCTATGCTCAACGAAACAGTACCGCCAACCATCAACTTCCAAAATCCCGACCCGCACATCGACCCCAAGCTCGACATCACTCCCAACGTTGCCAAGAAAAGGGTTATACGTGCCGCCCTCAACAACACATTCGGTTTCGGCGGACACAACGCGTCGGTGGTTTTCAAAAAGATCTAACGGCAAAAAGGGGCGGGGCATAATCGTAAAGACGCAAAATTTTGCGTCTCTACAGCAAACCCACCCCATTTTTATTTTTTCAAAAAATCTGACCCGGTGTTTAAGAACATTGCAGCATTTATAAAGTACCTTTTTGGAAAAGACAAGGATTTCGCCCGCAAAATCAGGCGCATTACCGGCTTTTACCCCTGCAATATGGAACTTTACAAAACAGCTGTCACCCACCGCTCGCTTTCGGACAAGACCAGCACCGGATTCCTCATCAACAACGAAAGGCTCGAATTTCTCGGCGACTCTGTGCTCGACCTCCTCATAGGCGAATACCTCTACAAACGTTTCGCTCACGAGCAGGAAGGATTCATGACCCAGCTGAGGGCACGCATTGTCAACGGCGAAAACCTCACCGAGCTGAGCATCCATATCGGATTAGACAAGCTTGTAAAGACATCTGTCAAAAGCCACAACGCCAACATCCACCTCTACGGCGACGCTTTCGAGGCGTTTCTCGGAGCCATATACCTCGACCGAGGATTCCGTCAGGCGGGACGTTTCCTCTACAAGCGCATCATGCCCAAGTATCTCAACATCTTTGAGCTGGAGCACAACAACACCAACTTCAAGAGCCAGCTGATAGAGTGGGGACAAAAAAACAAGCACGAGATAGAGTTTGCCACCGACCTGGAATCTCCCACAAGCAAATACTTCGTGTCGTACGTGCGCATCAACGGCGAAAACTACGGCTCGGGCATCGGCATCTCAAAAAAAGAGGCGGAGCAAAAAGCTTCAAAAGTGGCTTTAAACAAGATACATTAACAATCTGACCCATAGCATCATAACCCACTATGATAATTATCGGCGACAAACTCATAAGCGAAGACCTTTTCAACGAAAAATTCTGTTGCGACATCACCGCGTGCGTGGGCACATGTTGCGTGGAAGGCGACAGCGGAGCTCCCCTCGACTACACCGAGGTGGAAATACTCGAAGAGAACTTTGCCGCCGCCCGCGAGTACATGCCGCCGCAAAACATTCAGGCAGTGGAGCAGCAGGGCTTTGCGGTGAAAGACGCCGACAACGACCTAGTGACCCCCCTCTACAACAAAGCCGAGTGCGCATACTCGTACACCGAAAACGGAATCACACTCTGCGCCTACGAACGCGCCTATCTCGAAGGCAAGACAAAATGGCGCAAACCCATATCGTGCCATCTCTATCCCATCCGCCTAGCCAAAGTAGGCATCTACACAGCCATCAAGCTGCATCACTGGCACGTCTGCCGACCCGCATTCCTCCTAGGCAAAAAGAAGGCTCTCCCCGCATACAAGTTTTTAGAAGAGCCCATCGTCCGCCGTTTCGGACAAGATTTTTACGACGAACTCTGCCAAGTAGCCGAGGCATATTTAAAAGCACATAGGGGGAAATAAAAAGCATCATTTCAATTTTTTGCCCACAGAAGCAAGACCTTTACTCACTTTGTACCAAAAATTAGGTTCGGCTTTTTCGCCAATAAGCAACTTAACTTCTTTAGCAAGAAACCCAAAATGACACAATATCTGAAAGAATTGAAATCAGTAGCACCAACAGCAGGTTATAGATTATCGTCAAAAGACATCCAATCTGCAATAAACTTACATGATAAAAAATATAAATACCTTTTAAACCAATGAAATACATCAATATTATCGGCCTAATATTAATAGTTATAACACTAACTATCGGCAACCGTTTTGCCCCGGGTCGTTATTGCGCATATTACAATAATGACACTATATGGGCATTAGGTCCTACCAATGGTGATAAAAATGCCAAAAATGGATTTTGGGTATTTTTTGATAAACAATACCCATCTAACAATTTAACTCTTTCAAGTATAGGTAATTACAAAAAAGATAAACTTCATGGTTGGTTTATTCAATTTGACGGAGATTCTTTACTGAGCAAATATTCAGAGCAGTATTTTTTAAACGACACTCTTAATGGCGAAGTTAGATTTTTCAACAAATCAGGTAAATGCAACCTTTTAATGCATTATTCACGAGGAGAAATGATAGACCGGCACTATCTTATCCCCGAAGATTATACCACATTTGAATTCCTAAATAACGTCAAACCCGAGATGCTTGATTCTACTTTTATTGATGAGATTGTAGGAATGGGAGAAAAATACGATCCTTGCATAACCATCTTAACAACACCCACACCAGACGACCGCATAGTTATCTTCAATTCGTGGACTAATATCATCAACTACATATGTGTAGCAATTTGCGGTATATTACTAATACTCAATATTATAAACTTCAAAAAAACAGAAAAATGAATAAAACATATAAATACCTTTTAAACCAATGAAATACGTCAATATTATCGGCATATTATTAATACTCATATTATCTACCCTTGGCAACCGCATAGCCCCGGGTCGCTATTGTACATACATAGCTAAAGACACCATTTCCGCATCCATTCTCAAAGGAGCGGCAGCCAACCTTGCTATTCAGGCTCTTGGCAAAAAATATAATTAGAAAAATTTCACCAAAAAAAATTTCTCCACTAACCACCTCTTTACCACCATATTACAACAAATTTTCATCTATTAACTAAAAAATCAGTTAAAAAACTTAAAAATAAGTTGTATAATTGAAACATAAGTTTTATCTTTGCGTTATAGATTACATAACTGATTAATCAGTTATAAAACTTAAAAGTAAATAATAAGATTAACAATTAAAAACGCAAAGCCATGGAACAGAAAAAATCAGAGAAAGCCAATCTCCAGAGCAAGAAGGTCATCTTCTTAGAAATCGGTCTCGTACTCACACTCTTGGCCATTTGGGGTGTGTTTGAGTTCAGCACAAAAGCCGAAAACGCTGCGGCGTACAACCAATTGATCCTCGACATCGACGACGACATGATCGAAATACCAGTAACACAGCAGGAGCCGCCCAAAATGCCGCCGGCTCCGCCAGTTCAGAAAATCGCCCAGATAATCGAGGTGGTAAACAACGACCAACCAACAGACAATGACAACTTCAACACCGAAATCGACCCAAACTCGTCGGTTGGCATTCAAGAAATACCGGCGATCACATGCGGTGAAGAACCTGAAGAAACCAACGAAGACCCGATAATAATATTCATTGCGGCAGAAGAAATGCCGGTGTTCAAAGGCGGCGACAAAGCCCTGCTCAAATACATCTCGGAACACGTGGTATATCCCGAAATCTGCAAGGAAAACGACATCCAGGGAACTGTGTACGTAGGATTCGTTGTCAACGAGAAGGGCAAGGTAACCGACGTGACCATACTCCGCGGGATCGACCCATTGTTAGACAAAGAGGCGCTCAAGGTGGTGCAGAACCTCCCCGATTGGAAACCAGGACTGCAGTCGGGCAAAAGCGTGAAGGTGCGCATGAACCTGCCCATAAAATTTCAGCTCGCACACTAAAAAAAACTTAGAAATAAGTTTGACAATTGCAAAATAAGTTATATATTTGCAAAACCAATTATAAAACTAACAAGTCAATTACACAACGTATAAATACATTTCAAGATGGAACAGTTGACCAAAGCAGAAGAAAAGGTGATGCAGATATTATGGAAACTTAAATCTGCATTTGTGAAGGACATCATCGACCAGATGCCCGAACCCAAGCCGCCGTACAACACTATTTCGTCGGTGGTGAGGATACTCCGCGAGAAAGGTTTTGTAGACTTCAAGGCCTACGGCAAAACCTACGAGTACTTTCCCGCTGTCAGCAAGCTCGCCTACAAAAAATACACATTCGGGCAGATGCTGAGAAACTACTTCGACGGCAGCTACGAAACCATGGTATCTTACATGGTGGACGAAGAGCCGGTATCCGAACGCGAAATAAGCGAAATAAAGCAGATTATCGACAAAAGATCCAAGTAACCATGCACTCGGCGGTAGCATACATAGCAGAAACGGCAGTGATATTTGCCATACTTGTAAGCTTCTACAAGTACGCTTGCTACCGTCAGACCTACTACAAGTGGGACAGGTTCTTTCTCATAGCGTGCATTGTGGTTTGCTACGCGCTGCCGTTATGCAAGGTGAATCCGTCGGCACAACCCGCCGAAAAAGAAAAATGCGTAACGATCAAGAGCATCGGCATCGGCGAAAAGTCGCACACGCTAACACTTGAGCGCGAGGTAACTATCTCCGACAGGGTAAAGAGGGTTGTCAACAATCCTATGTTCTACACCTTACTAGATATAATAGTACTCATATATGCTATAGGCGTATTAGTAAAAGGCATCTCGGTGACAGCAGCATTGGTAAAAATCACCCTGATGAAACGTGGAACGCCCGAAACTACTCCCGACGGCTACAAGATATACACCGCCGACAGCCGCACCCCGGCATTCTCGTTCTTCGACAGCATATTTGTGAGCAAGGAGTTTCACAATCTCGACGCCCACTCGCAAGAGATCATACTCAACCACGAGCGCGAGCACATACGCGGACACCACAGCGTGGATGTGATAATATTCTCGCTGCTATCCATAGCGCAATGGTTCAACCCCGCAGTAAGGAAAGCCGCGGCACTCAGCCGTCAGATATGCGAAAACATAGCCGACGCCAAAGCCACCGAAGGCGACAAGAAGGAATACACGATGCTTTTGCTCCAGCTTGGCAAAAACAACACCGCACCCTCGCCCGCCGCAGGCAGCCAACCCGGCAACCTCAAAGAGCGGGTGCTCAACATCTTCTCCTACGACCGCGCTGTCAACCGCAAGCTCCGTTTCGCCTGCTCGCTGCCCATTCTGCTGCTGCTCATAGGCGCATACATTATAATAGGCGGCAAACTCAAGACAACGCCCAAGAGCGGATGCACATTCCCCATCAACGGAGGATACACAGTGGCGGCAGAGTATTTCGACAGCCAGGTATGCACAGGCACCAACTCACGACGCTATCAAGTGGCGCACCGCGAAACCATGTTTCACACTCCGCAAAACGCCAAAATCGTAGCGCCCATAAGCGGACCAGTATCAAGCACCGGCACCCAGATATCTGTCACCTCAGGCGACACCACTGTCACTATCAAAAACATATCGCCGCTTGCAACAGATACCAGGGTAAGCCAGGGAGAGCACATAGCACATACCACATCCTCGCCCGTTGCCATTAAAGTAGAGATAAACAACCAGGCGGTTAACCCGTCCATCTTGTTCAACTTTTGATTTAGACAAACACTACTAAACAACTAAAACTTAATAATATGCAAAGCAAGAAAACACCCAACGCCGACCTTGAAAGCAAACGAGGGATAATGTTTCTCATCGGGTTGCTTGTGGCACTGGCAATGACCTACTCGGTATTCAACTACGAGACACCCACACCCACTTTCGAGCAGGTTACTGTGGATATCCCGGCTCAATCTCTCGACATATCGGAGATAAATTTTAAGCCTTAGGTTAAATAAATATTAAAAAAAATTTGCGTATAAAAAATAAACACAATAATTTTACACGCTCGAAAATGTAGCACATTAACATTAAATATAAACACACAAAAACATAATAAAAAAATGGAAGAAAAAAAATCAGCAAAAGCCGACCTCGAAGGTAAACGTGGTATCTTCTTGGAAATCGGTCTCATACTTAACCTATTGGTAGTATTGGGTGCTTTCGAGTTCAGCACAAAAGCAGAGAAAGCCGAAGAATTCGGACCCTTGGCAATGACCGAAGACGTGGTAGAAGAAATTCCTATCACACGTCAGCAAGAAATTGAACTTCCCCCTCCGCCTCCACAACAACAAGTTGCCGAGATTCTCGAAGTGGTAGAAGACGACGTTAAAGTAGAAGACACCTTTATTCAAGAAGAAGCCGACGAAAACACAGCCGTTGAAATTCAGGAAATTGTTGCTCCCGTTCAAGAAGAGGAACAAGAAGAAGAATCTACCCCCTTCGTTATTGTAGAGGATATGCCTGAGTTTAAAGGTGGTGAAAAAGCACTTCTTAAATATATTGCCGACCACGTGGTTTATCCCGAAATGGCTAAGGAAAACGATATTCAGGGTACTGTTTACGTAGGTTTTGTGGTAAACGAGAAAGGCAAAGTTACCAATGTAAGCGTTCTCCATGGCGTTGACCCCTTGCTCGACAAAGAGGCTATCAAGGTGATTGAAGGTCTTCCCGACTGGAAACCCGGCAAACAGTCTGGTAAATACGTAAAAGTTAGAATGCAGGTTCCTATCAAATTCCAACTTGCTAACTAATCTTTTTTTGAAAAAAACTCTTAAAAAAATCTGTTCCGCTTGACACGGGGCAGATTTTTTTTTATATTTGCAAAAAAGCCTACATTCAATACTACGATTATGAGTAATGCTAAACCGATAATAGTTCCCTGGGATTACACCGAAAAGGCTGAATTTGCAATTCTCCATGCAATCCACATCGCTAAAACTACCCTTTGCCCCATTGTGCTTGTGCATATTACCAAGCGCGAGGCGGATAATCAAGAACATATCGACAAACTATCCTTGATAGCCCAAGATTTTGCTAATAAGTATGGAGTAAAAGTGTCGGGCATGGTGCGCACAGGCAATATTTTTACCGAAATCACCAAAATAATAGCCGAAACCGACGCTTTGATAGCCATTATGGGCACGCACGGCATGAAAGGTCTTCAAAA
>JAGCNK010000146.1 GCA_017645985.1 Bacteroidales bacterium
CAGAGTGTTCTACACACGCGCCGTATATGCCAACATATTCTTCACCGACCACCGTCAAGGCATGCTCACCGACCGTGGAATGGTATACATAGTTATGGGTCCGCCGCAAATGATGGCAATCACCAGCAAAGCAGAAATTTGGACCTATCGCGACCGTGAAGAAAATCGCAAAATCAAATTCGTATTTCGCAAGCGACAAACCACACTCACCACACCTGAATACCGTCTTTACCGAAGCACAGAATTTAAGCCCTATTGGGATCTCGCCGTTGACACTTGGCGAAAAGGTAACATTTACACTTTCTAAATTTAACAAATTCTTAAAAACAGCAAGAGCAAAAAAACAAAATTTTAACTAAATTTGCATTGTTTACTATAGAAAACAATTTTAAAATAAATACTTAAAAATGAGTAAATTAGATTTAACTAAGTACGGAATTACAGGTTCAACTGTAATCGCACACAATCCTTCTTACGAAGAACTCTACAAAGCAGAAGTTAACCCCGCTCTCGAGGGTTACGAAAAAGGTCAGAAAACAGAACTCGACGCTGTTAACGTTATGACCGGTATCTTCACTGGCCGTTCACCTAAAGACAAATACATCGTTGACAACGACGAAAGCCACAACAATGTATGGTGGACTTCTGACGCTTACAAAAACGACAACCACCCCATGAGCGAAGACGTTTGGGCTAAAGTTAAAGAAATCGCAAAAAAAGAACTCTCTAACAAAAACCTTTACGTTGTTGACGCATTCTGCGGTGCTAACGAATCTACTCGTCTTGCTGTAAGATTCATCGTAGAAGTTGCTTGGCAGGCTCACTTTGTTGAAAACATGTTCATCCAGCCTACCAAAGAAGAACTCGAAAACTTCGAACCCAACTTCGTTATCTACAACGCTTCTAAAGCTAAAGTTGAAAACTATAAAGAACTCGGCCTCAACTCTGAGACTTGCGTTGCATTCAACACCAAGAGCCGCGAACAAGTTATCATCAACACTTGGTACGGTGGTGAAATGAAAAAAGGTATGTTCTCTATGCAGAACTACTACCTCCCCCTCAAAGGCATCGCTTCAATGCACTGCTCTGCCAACACCGATATGGAAGGCAAAAACACCGCTATCTTCTTCGGTCTTTCTGGCACAGGCAAAACCACCCTTTCTACCGACCCCAAACGTCTCCTTATCGGTGACGACGAGCACGGTTGGGACGACGAAGGCGTATTCAACCTCGAAGGCGGATGCTACGCTAAAGTTATCAACCTTTCTAAAGAAAACGAGCCCGACATCTACGGCGCTATCAAACGCAACGCTCTCTTGGAGAACGTTACTGTTGACGGCAACGGCAAAATCGATTTCGCTGACAAGAGCGTAACAGAAAACACTCGCGTTTCTTACCCGATCGACCACATCAAAAACATCGTTAAGAAAGTTGCTGGCAAGAGCGCTGGTCCTGCTGCAAAGAACGTTATCTTCCTTTCAGCTGACGCATTCGGTGTTCTTCCTCCCGTATCTATCCTTACTCCCGAACAAACTCAGTACTACTTCCTCTCTGGCTTCACCGCTAAATTGGCTGGTACAGAGCGCGGCATCACCGAACCCACCCCGACCTTCTCGGCTTGCTTCGGTCAGGCATTCCTCGAACTCCACCCCACCAAATATGCTGAGGAACTCGTTAAGAAAATGAAAAAATCGGGTGCTAAGGCTTACTTAGTTAACACTGGTTGGAACGGTACCGGCAAACGTATCTCTATTCCTGACACACGTGGTATCATCGACGCTATCCTCGACGGATCAATCCTCAAGGCTGAAACCAAGAAGATTCCTTTCTTCGACTTCGAAGTTCCCACCGCACTTCCCAAAGTTAATCCCGCAATTCTTGACCCCCGCGACACTTACGCCAACGCTTCTGAATGGGAAACAAAGGCAAAAGACCTCGCTGGCCGTTTCATCAAGAACTTTGCAAAATACACCACCAACGAAGCCGGCAAGGCACTCGTTGCTGCAGGTCCTAAATTGTAGTTAAGCAATTTTGACATAGTATTAAATTAGATCCCTCCGCGGCAAACAGCTGCGGGGGGATTTTTTTTGTTAAAAAATCATTTTTTTATATACAGAATAATTTTTTTTAATAAATTTGAGCGGTAAAAAACTAAAAGGAATTATATTTGCAAATTATTTAATAAAGGAATAATTACAATCTCAAAGTCCACAGATGAAAGTTTTAAAATTCGGAGGAACATCGGTTTCCACAGTAGAAACAGTAAAGAATATCAGTGCGATATTAAAGAAAACAGATGAAAATCAGATAATTGTATGCTCTGCGCTGAGCAAGGTAACCAACATGCTCGAAGAGGCTGCCGACAAGGCGTCGAAACGCGATATGTCATACAAGGACATCTGCACCCAGATAAAACAACGTCACCACGACTTCATCGACCAGCTTTTCAGCAGCGACGAGCAGGGCGATTTGAAACAGACCATCGACACCCACATCGCCAACCTTGAAAAAGTGTTGGACGCTATATCTATGCTCAACGAACTGTCGCAGAGAGCATACTATATCATTGTTAGTTTCGGTGAAAAAATGTCAAACGCCATTATCTATCAATATCTTACCATCCACAATGGCAGCGTAGGATATTTGGATTCGTCGGAAGTGATCGTCACCAAGTTTGAAAACGGCAAGGAAGACGTAAACCGCTCGCAGACATACAAAAACATTGCGGCAGCTTACAATCCCGAATACAAAATCACCGTAGCTCCCGGTTTCATCTCCAAGAACGAAAAAGGATACGCCACCACTCTCGGACGTGGCGGAAGCGACTTTACAGCAGCACTTTACGCAGCTGCATTGAAAGCCGACCTGCTTGAAATCTGGACCGACGTAAGCGGCATTTACACCGCCGACCCGCGCAAGATCAAAAACGCACGTCCGCTCGAAAAAATGTCGTACCGCGAGGTTCTCGAGCTCTCAAACCTCGGCGCAAAAGTTATCTACGCGCCAACAGTTAAGCCCGTGCTCGACGCCAACATTCCTATGGTGATACTCAACACATTCTATCCCGACGAGAAAGGAACATTGGTAACCACCGGCACCGACACAAAAACTCCAGTGAAGTCGTTCTCAACAATGGACAACATCGCAATGCTCTCGTTCACAGGCACAGGACTTGTAGGCACCAGCGGTATCGCAGGACGCTTGTTCAACGCTCTCAAAGACGTAAACGTGATTATCATTTCGCAGGCTTGCAGCGAGATGGCTATCAACATAGTAATCAACGAGAAAGACGCCGACAAAGCAGTAGAGGCCATCAACAAGGAGTTCGACTTTGAAATCAAAGGCAAAAAATGCATCCTCCCCATCAAGGCCGAAGTTGGCTACTCGATACTCGCAATGGTGGGCGAAGGTATGAAAAACGCCGCCGGAGTTACTGGCAAGGCATTCACAGCCTTGGGCGAAAACAACATCAACATCCACCTTATTGCACAAGGCAGTTCGGAAATCAACGTTTCGATAGTAATCAAGAGCAGCGACGCTCAGAAGGCACTCGAAGTGCTCCATAACAAATTTTTCAACGAGTAAGAGATTAGAAATGAAATACATAAGCTCACGCGACAAAAACCACAAAGTATCTTTTGAGGAAGCGGTAAAACGCGGACTCGCACCCAACAAGGGTCTCTATATGCCCGAACAGTACGTTCAGATGGACAACGACTTCTGGGCAAACCTTTTTGACATGAGCCTCCCCGAGATAGGATACTATGTGGGCAAAAAATATGTTGACGGCGAAATTCCCGACAGCGACTTCAAAGCTCTCTGCGACGAAGTGCTCAATTTCGACATTCCGCTCGTAATGGTAAGGGACAACGTTTACTCGTTGGAACTTTTTCACGGTCCCACCTGCGCTTTCAAAGACGTGGGAGCAAGATTTATGGCTCGCTGCCTCGGCTATTTCTCTCAGAAAAACAAAGAGAAGACCGTGATTCTCGTGGCCACATCGGGCGACACCGGCAGCGCGGTGGCAAGAGGTTTCTTAAACGTTCCCGGAGTGGACGTTATCATCCTCTACCCCAGCGGCAAGGTAAGCGAAATTCAGGAGAAACAGCTCACCACCAACGGCGGCAACATCACCGCACTGGAAGTTAACGGCGTGTTCGACGACTGCCAAAGACTTGTAAAAACAGCCTTCGCAAATTTCGACACCAAAAACCGTTTCCGCCTCACATCGGCAAACTCGATCAACATTGCACGCCTCATTCCGCAGAGCTTCTACTACTATTACGCTGTGGCTCAGGCCAAAGACTACGACACAGCCATCTGCGTGCCGAGCGGCAACTTCGGCAACCTCACCGGCGGCATACTCGCTTGGAAATCAGGACTTCAGGTAAAACAGTTCGTAGCCGCCACCAACATCAACGACACCGTTCCAAACTATTTGGAATCAGGCATATACACACCCAAGCCGTCGAAACAGACCATTTCAAACGCAATGGACGTAGGCGACCCCAGCAACTTCGAGCGTCTGGAAATCATCTTCGACCGTGACTCTAACAAAATGCACCAAACCATTGAGGGTTACAGCTTTACCGACGACCAGACACGCAAAAAGATGCAGCAGGTAAAAGACCTCTACGGCTACACACTCGACCCCCACGGCGCAGTAGGATACCTCGGTATCGAAAAATACCTTGCAACCAACCCCGGCACCAAGGGCATTTTCTTGGAGACAGCACACCCAGCCAAATTCTTAGACGTGGTAAAAGACGTCACAGGAAAGGCACCCGACCTGCCGCAGAATTTGCAAGAGTGCATGAAAAAAACCAAGCAGTCGATCAAAATTGACAATAAATATGAGGATTTGGCTCAAATTTTGACGGAGAAATATTTGTAGGCGCAAAAAAAAGCCAATCTGAGTAACTTTAAAAACACAACTTCCGTTTATAAACACGGAACTATAAAAGAAAAGTAATAAAAACCACCGCGTAAAAAGTAGGTAAAATGTCAGGACAAGACACATCGCAACAAAACAAAATAGCATACCAACTAACGCAGTATGTATCCAACGACAGTCTTGAATACATCTACAGAGGTAATGTCAATTCGGCAATTGCCGAAAACATATTGTGCTTGGCCGAAAACAACATTGGTCAAAGCCGCGAAAAGATCCTTATCCGCAAACGTATCTACTTTATTATGGTGGAATGTCTGCAAAACATCACCCGTCACCAGGAAAAAATCACCGACCGAAGAAACGACAACGAAGGTCTCTTCATAATGCGCAAAAAGAAATTTGCGTACTACATCACCTCGGGAAACCTGATCAAAAACGACACCATCGACAGCCTCAAAGAAAAAATCGAGAAAATCAACAACCTTGACGCCGAAAAACTCAAAGAGTATTCGCGCCAGGTGCTCGACAACGGCACATTCTCGTCGAAAGGCGGCGCTGGTCTCGGACTGATAGAGATGGCTCGCAAGTCGGGACGAAAATTCAGATACGAGTTTGTTAAGTTAGACGACGAATATTCATTCTTCTACCTGCACCTGAGCATACCTTACAACAAGGTACAGACCCAGGAAGAAGACCCTGAAGAGGAACGCAAAGAATACGACCTGTGGTCGGTAAAGGATATTATCAAATTCCATAAGATACTCACCGACAACAACATACTGCTCAATTTCAACGGCGTGCTCAAGCAAGACAACCTCAAGAACTTGATGAGCATACTCAGCCGTCAGATTACCACATCCAAGGTGCTGAAAACGAGAGTTTACAGCTCGATGATCGAAATTTTGCAAAACATCCTGCAGCACGCCGACAACAAAGACGAGACTCAGGAAGGAGGCAACTACGGAATGTTTTTCATCAGCGAGGAGCAGGAACACCTCAAACTCTCCGCCGCCAACTACATCAAAAACGAAAAGATTGAAAAGCTGCGTCAGCTGATAGATTTTGCCAACAACACCGACAAAGACAAACGTCAGCAGCTCATCCGCAACGGCGAGCCCGGACACGGTTTTGCAACACTCGTCAACAAAAGCCACCATCCGCTTGAATACAGCTTCACCCCCATCGACAAGGCAACAAGCTTGTATTCAATCACTATCAGGCTCGAAAAAGACAGTGAGATAGACGACAACGCCCTGTAGCAAAAAAAATCATCAAAAAAATACCAAAAAATTTGCACACGTTGTAAAAAAGCATTTACTTTGCACCCGAAATCAGAAAGGCCTCGTAGCTCAACTGAATAGAGCATTTGACTACGGATCAAAAGGTTGTGGGTTTGAATCCCGCCGAGGTCACAAAAATTTCAACGGCCCCTTAGCTCAACTGAATAGAGTATTTGACTACGGATCAAAAGGTTGCAGGTTTGAATCCTGCAGGGGTCACAAAGGAAACCAGACGGTTTCCTTTTTTTTTGCCATATATCAAAAAAAATAAGCGTAAATATTTGTTTTGCACAGAATTTGAAATATCTTTGTAAACAAAATATTAATAGACTTTTAAAAACGATTCATAGGATTAAACTACTAATAATTA
This sequence comes from Bacteroidales bacterium, assembly GCA_017645985.1. Classification (GTDB taxonomy): domain Bacteria; phylum Bacteroidota; class Bacteroidia; order Bacteroidales; family UBA3824; genus UBA3824. The sequence continues at coordinate 6,545 of JAGCNK010000146.1, forward strand.
AACAATTATGAGCAACTCAAACATCGACTACAATGTTAAGTTTTCATTAAAGAACAAAATTCTACTTCTTGTTTTACCGGCCACAATTCTCTTAATGACCGTAATGATGTTTGTTAACTACAATATGTCAGTAAACAAACAGCTCGAAACTACCGAAAACTTCGTCACCGAAATCGTACGACGTGGCTCAATTGAAGTCACCAGCAATCTTGCCGGCATTAAATCGCGTCTGCAAGGCATAGCCGCTAGCTTTCAAGTTCAGACTATGGAATGGAACCTTATGCGCGACTACCTTCAGGAGCAAGCCAACAAAAACAAAGACAAATTCAGCC
>JAGCNK010000147.1 GCA_017645985.1 Bacteroidales bacterium
CGACATTCCCGCCAAACCTGTAAGCAGTTTTGTGGGATTCTTGTCTAACAGAATAGAGATTGCAAGAATGGCACAGATAAGTATGGTAACGATGTTTGCCACTTGGATATATCCTTTGAAACTCATCTTGCGACGTTTTTGCCGCATAATGGAGTCGAGAATATCGTTGGCAGCTTTGAGTGCTTTGAGCACGGTGAGCATTACCGAGAAAATATTGTAAACGTAGCACGCCGTTCTGATGCGCGACACCCATACAGGATCCGACACCGCAAATTGTATCAAATAATAAATGATAGCTGCGGGCACCATATGCGACAGTGGTACAAGTACTTTGTGCTTAACAAGTTCGTCGTCGTACTTGTTTTCAGTTTTGGTAACGATGGTGTGAACCACGCGGTTGATTATCAACTTGGTGATAAAATAGCTGATGAAGCAGATGATAGCTATGATCAGCATATTGATGAAACCTTTGAAGGTGATAGCCCAGTCTTCTGCTATGCCCCAGCTTACAAAAGTCTGTATCAGATAGTCTGAAAACTCTTTGAACAGGTCGAATAGTATTTTGCTCATGGCGCTCTTTGTTGTTGTTATTTAAAAAGCCAAAGTTACGAGTTTTGACGTTTTTTTCAAAAAAAGTTTGTTTCTTTGTGCAAAAATTTTTCAGATGTTTTCTATCGGTAAGATAAAGTTCGACCGCTATCCGCTGTTTCTTGCTCCTATGGAGGATGTTACTGACGTTTCGTTTCGTCACATTTGCAAGATGTACGGCGCGGATATGCTTTACACAGAGTTTATTGCAAGCGAGGCGCTTGTGCGCAATATCGACAAGACTGTAAAGAAAATGCACCTTGAAGATGCGGAGCGTCCGGCGGGAATACAGATCTACGGACACGACCCGGAGCACATGGTGGAGGCGGCCAGGATGGCTGCTGAACTCAAGCCTGATTTAATCGACATCAATTGCGGATGTCCTGTTAAGAAGATAGCCACACGAGGCGACGGCGCTGGTCTGCTGCAGACCCCCGACCTTATGGTCAAGATTGTGGAAGACGTGGTGAAGGCCGTTCCCGACATTCCCGTGACAGTGAAGACCCGCCTCGGCTGGGACGACAGCACAAAAATAATCGTTCCTCTTGCCGAACGGCTGCAAGACGCCGGCATCAAGGCTCTTACTATCCACGGACGCACACGTATGCAGTTATATAAAGGTGAGGCCGACTGGACTCTTATCGGCGAGGTGAAAAACAACCCCCGAATGACCATTCCCATTATCGGCAACGGCGATGTGGATTCGCCGCAGAAGGCCGCCGAAATGCGTAGCCGCTACGGAGTGGACGCCATAATGATTGGACGCGCCGCAGTGGGATGCCCCTGGATATTCAAGACCGTTCACCATTATTTGGAAACTGGCGAGATGCCTCCCGAACCCAGCTTGGCAGAGCGTGTTCACCTTGCCAAATACCAGTTGGAGACATCGATGAACTGGAAGGGCGACATGCGCGGACTGTTGGAGATGCGCCGTCACTATTCGCAGTATTTCAAGGGACTGCCCGATTTCAAACCGTACAGGATGAGGCTGGTGACCGAACCCGACCCGAAAGTAATCAACTCCATATTGGACGAAATCGGCGAGGTGTACAAAGACTACATTTTTGAATAGGCATAAAAAAAGCGGAACTTTTAATTCCGCTTTTTTATTTATTACTCAGTGTTAAACATTGCAATCTCCCATTTTCGGATATTCAAACTGTACTGGCTTGTTACAAGAGTTCCGTCGGGCTTGTGATATTTACACCATTTTCTAAACTCGTCGTCAGGACATTCGCCGTTGTCGATTTTCACCTTCAACTGGCTTTTAAGATAGCTACCGATACCCTTAGCAAAGATAAAGTGGGCAACGGCCATAAGCTGGTGTTCGTTAAGACCCGAAGTGTGCTTGCGGGCGAGGGCGATACATTTCATAAGGTCGTGACGCAAAAGACGGTCGGCCTCCTTACGTGTGATACGGTCGTCTTTGAAGTGCTCGTTGCTTTTTACCACGTGACCGTAACCGATAGTCTTAAAACCGGCGGCGCAGTAATAAGCCTTACCACCGGCAAATCCCTCGTGCTTTTTGATAAAAGCCACGGTCTGCTCAAAAGCGTCGGAGCATTCACCCTGTGCAAACTCGGGCACAACCGTAAAATGCTCAACCTCCTCAACGGCAGGTTTCTCTTCTATAAGTTCGCCCCTGATCTCGAAATATGTTCGGTCGGGGTCGGGTGCTGTGCTACTGCTTGAAAGTATTACAGCTAACGTGCTCATTACGAGCTTAAGTATCAAATTCTTCATAACGTTCAAATTTTAATGTAAATAATCGCTCAGGTTTTATCCTTGGATAATCGCCTGGGCGGCAACTTGCATCGGCTCTTAGGCCGGATCCGAACTTTATTATAATTTAAAGTTGTTGTTTAAATCTCTTACAAACGTCTTTTTATATGCGTTTATAATTTTTTCTTTAATTCTTGATGCAAATATAAATAAAAAAAATGAGAAATGCAAATATTTTTGCACTTTTTTTTAATTTTTTTCAAAAAAAATTATATTATCGTTTTTTATAGGCATAAAAATGTATAATATCAGTAAAAATTTTGACATTTTTATTGATATTTATCGGGGTAGGGGAGATGTGATGTAAATTATTCCTGCCACTTGAAACCATCGTTCCGGATGCCAAGCAGCGAGAGAATCCTATAAACTACAGTGCAGGCAAGCTGCTCGATGTCGGAAGGCTGCGAGTAAAACGACGGCGACGCAGGAAGTATGATTCCTCCGGCGAGGGTGATAAGTTCCATATTCTTGATATGTATCAGACTGAGAGGCGTTTCGCGTACGGCGAGGATGAGGCGTCGGCGCTCTTTGAGCATAACATCGGCAGCCCGGGTTATGAGCGAGTCTGACACTCCCGAGGCTATCCTGCCCATAGTGCCGCACGAGCATGGACATATCACCATACCGTCGTATGAGCACGATCCTGATGCAAAGGGCGCGGCAAATGTGTCGTCGGAATATATTGAAATCTTATCATTTTCTAATAGGGGAGAGGCGTTCTCTGAATTATAAATTTTTAATCCATTTTTGCTAAAAACAACTCCGATTTTCGACACTTCGGGTGCAAGCAGCAGTTTTTCGATTAACAGCCGGGCGTAGATGGAGCCGCTGGCGCCGGTGATTGCCAATGCTATGTTCATTTTGTGGAACGGGAAAATGCGAACCTCCGCACTATGCCTAATGATATGATATTGTTTCTCCAGTATGGCATTTCGGGGTCGGTGACTATTTTGGTGATGCTGTATTCAAATGAGGCTACAATTTCAAACTTGGGCGAAAGGTAATATCTGAAGCCGGCAAGTCCGTCAATATCGTATTTTCTTATGTAATCCGGATTATCTGTTTCGGCTCCTGTTTCCTCTATAATTTTTGATGAAATTATATGATTGTAACATAAACCTAACTCGGCTCCAAATTTCTCCGTGAAATGATACTTGACGATAACCGGCAGCTCCACATAGTTGAGCAGGGTCTTAAATTCGGTATAGCCTTGTGATTTTTTTACAGCACCTTTCGACGAGAACAGGAGTCCCGATTCCACGGCGAATGTTTTGTCAACCGGCGACGACACGGTGAATCCGGCGCGTATGCCGGGCTTGTGGTAGCCGCCCTGCGTGTCGCCGTCCACTTGGCATCCCGAAACGCCGATATTCAACGCGCCCGAGAAACTCTGCGCCGATGCCGTGGCGGATAGTACCGCCACGGTGA
>JAGCNK010000148.1 GCA_017645985.1 Bacteroidales bacterium
CAGGAAAGAAGACAAAGAATAAAATACCGCATACGCAAGAAAGTGTCGGTAAGCGAGCAGCGTCCCCGCCTCTGCGTATTCAGAAGCAACAAGAACATCTTTGTACAATTAATCGACGATGTTAAACACGTAACATTGTTCGCCACATCTTCAAGAGTAAAGGACATTTCCGACCAGAAAGTAACTAAGACCGAGCAGGCCAAGTTAGTAGGAAAGGCCATCGCCGACAAGGCTAAGGCTGCTGGCTACAGCACAGTAGTATTCGACAGAAACGGTTACCTTTATCACGGCAGAGTACAGGCTTTGGCCGAGGCTGCAAGAGAAGGTGGTTTAATATTCTAAGAAATTATGATAGCAGGAAATAAAAAAGTAAAAACAAGCGATTTGGAACTCAAGGACAGACTTGTAACAATCAACCGCGTTACAAAAGTTACCAAAGGAGGTCGCACCTTCACATTCGCTGCCATTGTAGTAGTAGGCAACGAGAACGGAGTAGTAGGCTACGGACTCGGAAAAGCCAACGAAGTTACCACCGCCATCGCCAAAGGTGTGGAAGACGCTAAGAAAAACCTGATCAAGGTTCCCGTCTACAAAGGTACAATCCCCCACGAGCAGATGGCCAAGTTCGGCGGAGCCGACGTATTGCTCAAACCCGCATCAAGCGGTACCGGCGTGAAAGCCGGCGGCGCTATGCGCGCAGTGCTCGAAAGCGTTGGTATCACCGACGTGCTCGCCAAGTCAAAAGGCTCGTCAAACCCCCACAACCTCGTGAAGGCTACATTCAAGGCCCTCTCGCTCCTGAGAGACGTGCACGCAGTGTCGCAGTTCAGAGGTGTAGACATCAACACAGTGTTTAACGGTTAATTTTTAAGCAGAAATGAAAAAGAAAGTAACCCAAATCCGTAGCAAAATCGGCTGGCCCAAAGACCAGAAAGCCACTCTCGCAGCCCTCGGACTCAGAAAGATCGGCGCTTCGGTAATAGTAGAAGACGTTCCCTCAATCAACGGAATGATCGTCAAAGTTAGACACCTTGTAAAAGTAGAAGATATTAACGAATAATTTAGTTACAGTTATGGACTTGTCAAATTTAAAACCGGCAGAAGGTTCTACAAGCACCAAGAAGAGATTAGGCCGCGGCCAGGGCTCTGGCTGGGGCGGCACCTCTACAAGGGGCCACAAAGGAGCCAAAGCACGTTCCGGTTATTCGCATAAGCTCGGTTTCGAAGGCGGACAGATGCCCCTCGTTAGGCGCGTGCCCAAATTCGGTTTCAACAACATCAACAGAGTAGAATACAGAGTAATCAACCTTTCAGACTTGGAAGAACTCGCATCGAAACTCAACGTTTCCGATATCACCATCGACGTGCTCCGTCAGAACGGTCTCGCTTCTAAAAACGACAAAGTGAAAATCCTCGGCAACGGCAAGCTCACCAAGAAGCTCAACGTAACAGCCAACGCGTTTTCAAAATCCGCAAAGGAAGCGATCGAATCACTGAGCGGCACTGCTAATACTTTGTAAATTTAACTCTAATGAAAAACTTTATCCAGACACTAAAAAACATTTGGAAGATAGACGACCTCCGCAACAGGATAATCGCCACACTCGGGTTCGTACTCGTATACCGCGTAGGAGCGCACATCGTGCTCCCCGGTATCGACCCCACCCAGCTCAGCGCCCTGTCCAAGCAGACCGACGAAGGCATCATGTCTATTCTCAATATGTTTTCGGGTGGCGCATTTGCCAACGCCTCAATCTTCGCACTCGGTATCATGCCCTACATCACGGCATCAATTATTGTGCAGCTTTTAGGAATGGCAATACCCTATTTCCAGAGGCTTCAGCGCGAAGGCGAAAGCGGACACCGCAAGATCAACAGAATCACTCGCTACCTCACAGTGGCCGTGCTGCTGATTCAGGCGCCCAGCTATGTAGCCAACCTGAGGTTCCAACTGCCTTCATCGGCGTTCCTCACCGACGGCTTCTGGGGATTCAACGTACCGTCATACATCATCCTGACGGCCGGCACGATGTTTATCATGTGGTTAGGCGAACGTATAACTGATAAAGGAATAGGAAACGGAATATCGCTCCTCATCATGATCGGTATTATCGCGAGGTTCCCCTTCGCAGTAGGCGCAGAGTTTGTGTCATGCGTGGAGGAGGTAGCAGGTGGCGGACTCATCGTCTTCATCGTGGAACTCGTGATGCTCTTCCTGGTGTTCGTGGTTTCCATCTTGCTCGTGCAGGGAGTGCGCAAAATTCCCGTACAGTACGCAAAGAGGATCGTGGGCAACAAACAGTACGGCGGCGTAAGGCAGTATCTGCCCCTCAAGGTAAACGCAGCCGGCGTAATGCCTATCATCTTCGCACAGGCCCTCATGTTCATCCCGCTGATGTTCACACGTTTCAACTCTGAGACCACACAGGGCATCGCGGCAGCATTTGCTGACTTCACAGGCTTCTGGTACAACTTTACCTACGCCCTGCTGATCATCGTGTTCACCTACTTCTACACGGCGATCACATTCAGCCCCCAGCAGATGGCCGACGACATGAAGAAGAAAGGCGGCTTCATCCCCGGCGTAAAACCCGGCAAGGCCACCGTTGACAAACTCGACGAGATTATGTCGAGGATAACCCTCCCCGGAGCTATCTTCCTCGCCATAATCGGTATACTTCCCGTATTCGCCATCACTTGCGGCGTCAACAACCAGTTCGCACAGTTCTACGGTGGAACATCGCTGTTGATTCTCGTAGGTGTTATACTTGACACTTTGATGCAGATCGAAAGCCACCTGCTCATGCGCCACTACGACGGACTGATGAAGTCAGGACGTATCAAGGGACGCGCAGGCTCCGGAATGTAGATCTTGAAATATTTGGAACCTTCGGCATTAAGAAATTAATGCCGGAGATTTTTTTTAAAAAAAAAGTTCTGAAAAAATAAAAAAAGCATCGAATATCTAAAAGTTTTTTTATTTTTGCACCGCGAAATTTTTCGCAAAGCGCAAAGTACTAAGACTGAATGCCAAATCAACAAAAATAACAAAGATGCCGAAAGAAACAGCGATAGAAAAAGACGGAATAATAAAGGAGGCCCTATCAAACGCGATGTTCCGAGTTGAGCTCGAGAACGGCCATACCATAATAGCCCATATCTCTGGCAAGATGCGACAGCACTATAGAAAGATACTGCCGGGCGACCGAGTAAAGGTTGAAATGTCTCCTTATGATCTGTCAAAGGGACGAATTTCTTTCAGATATAAATAAAACTAACGAAAATGAAAGTAAGAACATCTGTTAAAAAAAGATCGGCCGACTGCAAAGTCGTAAGAAGAAAAGGAAGAGTTTACATTATCTGTAAATCTAATCCCAAATTTAAACAACGTCAAGGTTAAAAAAAATCCCGTGTTTTTTGGAAGTATAAAAATTATCAGTTAATTTTGCGCTCCGAAAAACGGACATAATTAAGTAAATTATAAAATAATGGCAAGAATAGTTGGTGTAGACTTACCCAAAAACAAACGCGGCGAGATAGGCCTCACCTATATCTACGGTATAGGCAGAAGCAGAGCGGCCAAGATTCTCGAAGAAGCAGGCATTGACAAGAGCGTCAAAGTACAGGATTGGAACGACGACCAGGTAGCGAAAATCCGCCAGATTATCAACGACAACTTCAAAGTTGAAGGCGAGCTCCGTTCAGAAATCCAGATGAACATCAAACGTCTGATGGACATCGGTTGCTACCGTGGCATCCGTCACCGTCTCGGACTTCCCGTACGTGGACAGAAGACCAAAAACAACGCCCGTACCCGCAAAGGTAAGAAAAAGACAATAGCTAACAAGAAGAAAGCTACTAAATAACGATTAGCAAAATGGCAAACAAAAGTAAAGTAACGAGAAAGAGAGTTGTTAAAGTAGACGCTGTAGGCCAAGGCCACATCCACTCGTCGTTCAACAACATTATAATCTCTTTGACCAACGCTTCGGGGGAAGTTATCTCTTGGGCATCAGCCGGAAAAATGGGTTTCAAAGGCTCTAAGAAAAACACACCCTATGCAGCGCAGCAGGCAGCTAACGAATGTGCTAGCACTGCCTACAGTTTAGGACTTCGCAAAGTAAAAGTATACGTGAAAGGACCAGGCAACGGCCGCGAAGCCGCTATCAGAGCGATCCACTCATCCGGCGTGGAAGTAACAGAAATTATCGACGTAACACCGCTGCCCCACAACGGATGCCGTCCTGCAAAAAGAAGAAGAGTATAACGATTTTTTAAAGCATTAAGAAATGGCACGATATACAGGCCCTAAATCAAAAATCGCCAGAAAATTCGGCGAGCCAATCTACGGCACAGACAAATACTTAGATAAAAAGAACTACCCCCCGGGACAGCACGGTATCGACAAGAAACGCGCTAAGACCTCGGAATACGGCACTCAGCTCAAAGAAAAGCAGAAAGCCAAATACACCTACGGACTTTTGGAACGTCAGTTCTCTAACCTCTTCTCAAAAGCTCAGAAAAGCAAGGGTGTAACTGGTGAGGTGCTTATCCAGTTGCTCGAAAGCCGTCTCGACAATGTTGTATACCGTTTGGGCATCGCTCCCACTCGTCCTGCAGCACGTCAGCTCGTTAGCCACAGACACATCGTTGTCAACGGCAAGGTATTGGGCATTCCTTCATACCACGTGAAAGTGGGCGACATCATCGGAGTAAGAGAGAGATCGAAAGCCCTCGAGGTTATCACAAACTCGCTCCAGGGTGCCAACAGATCTCGCTTCAGCTGGCTCGAATGGGACAACGCTTCTTTGTCAGGCAAGTTCATGAGCGTTCCTGCTAGAGAGGACATTCCTGAAAACATTAAAGAGCAGCTTATAGTCGAACTTTATTCTAAATAATATTATATATACGGTGCGCTTTACGGCGTATCGTATATTTTTACCGGAAATAATAAAATACATTCAAATGGCAATATTAGCTTTTCAAAAGCCCGACAAAGTTATTATGTTAGAAGCCGACGAAACTTACGGTAAGTTTGAGTTCCGTCCTCTTGAACCCGGTTTCGGCATTACTATCGGTAATGCATTAAGGAGAATTCTACTGTCTTCTTTGGAAGGTTTTGCTATAACATCTATTCGCATCGAAGGAGTAGAACACGAATTTTCTACTATTCCCGGCGTTATCGAGGACCTTACTGAAATGATCCTCAACATAAAGAAAATCCGTTTCAAACAGTTAGTCGACGGTCAGGATTTTGAAAAGGCCACTATTACTGTCAGCGGAAACGAACAGTTCAAAGCGGGCGACATGGAGAAGTTCCTCACAAGCTTCAAGGTGCTGAATCCGCAGCAGATCATCTGCAACCTCGAACCGTCGGTAAAACTCCAGATGGAAATCACCATCAACAAGGGCCGCGGATACGTTCCCGCCGACGAGAACAAAATCGCCGACAGCGAAATCGGTATAATTGCTGTTGATTCTATTTATACTCCTATCAGGAACGTAAAATACTACACCGAGAACTACCGCGTAGAGCAGAAGACCGACTACGAGAAGCTCGTTATCGAACTGCAGACCGACGGATCTATCCACCCCAAAGAGGCTCTCAAAGAGGCCGCTAAGATCCTCATCTACCACTTTATGTTGTTCTCTGACGAGAAGATCACTCTCGATTCTAACGAAAGCTTCGAAAACGAGGAGTTCGACGAGGAAGTACTCCACATGCGTCAGCTCTTGAAGACAAAGCTCGTGGACCTCGACCTTTCGGTTCGCGCCCTCAACTGCTTGAAGGCTGCCGACGTAGAGACTCTCGCAGAACTCGTAGTATTCAACAAGAACGACTTGTTAAAGTTCCGCAACTTCGGTAAAAAATCTCTCACCGAACTTGACGACCTGTTGGAAAACATGAACCTCAGTTTCGGTATGGATATTTCTAAGTACAAACTTGATAAAGATTAATCCAAGAGCAGTGATGCTCAGTAATTTATAAAACAATGAGACATAGAGACAAAATCAATCATTTAGGTAGGAAGTATGGCCACAGAAAATCTATGCTTTCGAATATGGCCGCTTCGTTGATCAAAAACCACAGCATCAACACTACTCTTGCCAAGGCCAAAGAATTGCGTACTTTCGTTGAGCCTATCATTACTGCCTCCAAGGATAATGTAAAATTCTCTGAGGACAAAGCCGGCAGCGACGAGAAACTCAAAGAGTACTACAAAATCAAGAGAAGAAACGCCAACCGTTACTGCTTTGCCTTGTTGAGAGACAAACAGGCTGTTAAACACCTCGTTGACGAGGTTGTTCCCAAGGTTGCAGAACGCAACGGCGGTTATACAAGAATCCTCAAAACCGTTAACCGTCTCGGCGACAACGCTAAGATGTGCTATATGGAACTTGTAGACTTCAACCCCAACTACAGCAACGCTAAGAACACTCCCAAACCCGCTGCTACAAAGACTACACGTCGTTCGCGCAAAAAAAGCAAACCCGCAGCAGAAGGTGGTGAGGCAGCAGCAGAACCCAAAGCAGAATAGTATTCAGCTAAAAACTCGTATAATTAAAGCCGGATTTTTTAATCCGGCTTTTTTTGTGCTTTTGTTTTTCCTTTTTGTACTTTGATTTTTCCCTATTTTTCTTTTATGTGTTTTTTCCTTTTTAGTACTTTGTATTTTTCCCTTTTTTTGTCCTTTGATTATTTCTCTTTTTATTTTCCCCTCTTATTACATTCCGTAACGCTCTGCTGTTTCGGGATCGGGCTGCCATACTGGTCCATAGATTTTAAGCTCGTCGAGATGGCGGTTGATGTTGCGGGCGTTGAGCAGCCTTACTTTGATTGTGCGGCGGTATGCTGCCAGCAGGTATCTGCCGTCGGGCGAGAACTCTGCCGACGACACTCCTCCGTCGTGGGCGAATGTGATGATGTCGCGTCCGTCGGCGGTCCATATCTTGGCGTTGCCATTGTCGGAGGTGGTTACGATGTAGCGGCCGTCGGGCGAGAACGAGGCGGTGTTTACCTTGCTTTCGTATACATTATATATGTGCTTGGGATTGCCTGCCTTGTCCCACAGAATGGCGCTCTTGTCTGACGATGCCGACAATACGTACTCGCCGTCGGGCGAGAAGGCTACCGAGTTGATTTTTTCGGTGTGTGCTGCCAGTGTGTCGGTGACTTCGCCTTTGAGGTTGTGTATCAGTACTATGCGGTCGTCGCCGCCGGTGGCGAACTTGCTGCCGTCGGGCGAGAATGCAATGGATGTGATGTTGCCTTGGTGCGCCGTTGTGCGTATGCTGGTGCTGTCGTCCAGGTTGAAGATTATGATGTTGTTGTTTTTGGCTATCGACACTAACAGCTGGTCGTCGGGCGAGAATACAGCGTCTAACACTCTTGGCGACTGGGTATCGATTGTCTTGATGAGCTTGCCGTCTTTTTTCCATATCCTTACTGTGCCGTCGTTGGCTGCGGTGGCCACTAATGTGCCGTTGTGCGAGAATCTGGCTGTGTTGATATGTCCGCCGTGTCCGATGTATTCAGCCGCCTTTTCGCCGGTGAGGTCCCAGAGGTATGCCGCGGTGTCTTTTACCACCACAAGGTTTAGGCAGTCGGGCGAGAATCCTGCAAAGTTGATTCCTTCGGCGTCGGGATAGGTCTCGAAACGCTGCGCGATGTTCCAGGTGCGCACGGTCTTGTCGTCGCCTACGGTTACAATATCGTGGCAGTCGGGGGTGAACCGTGCAGTGTACACGTTGCCGCCGTGTCCTTTGAGTATCTTGTTGGTTTCGCCGGTGATGGAGAATACCCGCACGGTGTGGTCGCGCGAGGAGGTGATTATCATCTTTCCGTCCGACGAGAAGTATGCCGAGTTGAGCCAGTCTTTGTGTCCGCTGAACTCCATCAGCTGGTTGCCGTCCATATCCCAGAGCCTAGCCCTGTGGTTCTTGTTCAGACGGTCGTTGCTTGCCGTGAGCAGGTACTTGCCATCGGGCGAAAATTCTGCTGTGGCAAACACCGAGATAGCGAACCGAGCGTTTTCGTCGATTTCCAGCGACCTGATAAGTTTTCCGTCGTCAGACCAAAGTTTGGCGTAGATGTCGTCGCCGGCGGTGACGATTTTGCTGCCGTCGGGCGAGAACGACACATACAGCACGTCGTCGCCGTCTAATGCCTCGAGAGTGGCAATATGGTTGCCGAGAGTGTCCCATATCATTGTGCGCTTGTCGGTGCCGGCGGTGGCTATCCTTGTGCCGTCGGGCGAGAATACTGCGTAACGCAGGCTTGCGTGGTGACCCGTGATGCGTTTGAGCTCGTGTCCGTCGGTGGTGAAGATGCGTGCTATGCTGTCGTCGCAAGCCGTGATTATCAATCCCTGAGCCGACATGGTGGCGCAGTTGATTTCGGCAGGGTGGGAGATGAGTGCGGTCTGTCCTCCGTCGATTGTTCTTACGCGCAGGGCGAAATAGTCTTTTTCGTAGTTTTTCTCAGAGGCGAGTATGTAGCGGCAGTCGGGCGAGATGGATGCCAGTCCGGTGCTGTCGGTGAGCCTCATCGATATGTTGTAGAAAATGTCGGTGTTGTAGAACGAATTGAGCAACGCACTGTAAGCCTGTTGGTTGCAGGTATCGAACTCGACGGCTTTCTGAGCAAGTCGCAGGCTGAAAGTGGGGTCGGTTTCGAGTTTTTGGAATGCGAACGTGGAGAGCATGTTGCTCCGTGCGGCTATGGAGCCGTATTCGGCATTGTGAAACGAGAATGCCAGCAGTCCGATGAATATGCCCACGGCGGCAAGTCCCGCCAGTATCCTCATCGGCATAATGCGTTTTGCACGGCGCAGACGTTTCTGGTGCGTATGGTTGAAATCGTTGACAAAGCCCTGGTAGGCAGGCGTGTAGTATTCTCGTCCAAGCGGCGACACAAACCTGTGAAAGACTCCCGCCTGTGTGAGTATCCGCAGCGACTGCGGCTTTACTCCGTGACGGCCTACCGCGGCAGACTGGAATGCGGGAAGGATTTCGCCGCCGTCTACAATCATCTCGTTTTGGATGAAATCCGCAATGCGGTCACGTTCGTCCTGGTCGGGTATCTGATTGATGGCTTTCTGGTACGGATTGTTGTCCTCGTTGTGCTCCTCGGGTTTGATTTCCACCGCGCGGCTGATTATTTCGGAAAACGCTGGAGACAGCGCGGCGATGTTGGGCAGTATGCTCTGCTCGGCGGCGAACATAATGCCGAAGTTGGGACGGAGATAGAGCGTGGTGACTGCGTCGGGCGAAAGCGGGTTTTCTTCTCCCCCCATGAGCCGTTCGTTCATACTCTGCGCTATGGTGTAGGGTATCTCGTCGGTAAGCAGCGACGCAACAGCCTCGGCAAACTCGTGCTGCTGTTCCACCGGGTAGGTGAAAAGATTTTCGGCGGAATCTATTATTATGTAGATTCTTTTCTGGTCTTTGTGCTTGATGTGCAGACGTTTGGCAGCGAACCACAGCGAACCGTCGTCTTTGAACGAGAGGTCGAGAAACACTGGCTCTTTGACCTCCTGACGCAGTGCGGCGGCAAATTGCGCGGTAAGCGTGTCGGCTCCGTTGGCAAATGGCTTGATGTCGAACACCATTGCGGCAGCGTTTTCCTCGCTCAGATGCTCCTGTGAGCATATCTGCTCTCGGATAATAGCCGACTTGCCCGCACTCGGCGGCGATATCAGCGCCGATACGGGATGGTGGTTGAGCATATAGGTTGTCTGTCTGATAATTTCCTTGTACATTCGAGTAGTTTGTGACGTTTTCCAAATTGTCAAATGTACACAACTATTTCATATTATACAAGTTTTTTGCAATGTTTTTTTATAAAAAGGGAATTTTTACTTTGCATTTATTGAGCGACCTGTTTCAAACCCGTTCTCATCGTACTCTATAATACATTCAGAGATGTGTTTGGTGGCGGTGTCCTCGCGGTCGGGGGTGATGGTGGTGAACTTGGATATCTGTCCGTCGGCGTTGTAGTCGAATGTGCGGTTGTATACCGTGTGGTATTTGGAAGAGGTTATGTCCCACGACATTGCGATTTCCTCGGAGCGTCGGCGTCCTTGGTATAGGTAGATCCATTTCGACACAGTGATCCATTTGTCGGATGCGGGCGAGTAGATGCACCTTACAAGCGATGCAGTGTCGCCGTGAGGTGTGTATTCAAACGAGTCGCGCTCCAGGGGCGTTATTCTTGAAAAGTCGAACGCGTCGGGCATGTCGGTCTCTTTTGAAATCAGCTGTCCCTTGGCGTTGTACGAATTGAAGTGCGATTCGGCAAATATCCACCCCAGATTGTCGGGATTCCACGAAAACTCGGTCTGGCGGATGATGTACCGTGCGGCGTTGTAGTATGCGGTCACTTTGCGCACCTCTTTGATAATGATGGTGCTGCTGTCGGTGATGTCCATCGACGAGGGACGTGTGTCAACAGGCTGGGTGCTGCACGAGGCTGCAAACAGCGCAGCGGGCAGCAATGCTCTCAAAAAGATATTCGTGTAGTTCATCGGGCGTGTCAGCGTGTTTATTCGTCGATTTCTATTGGCAAACATCCGTATCTGTGGATAAGTATGTTGGCAAAACGTCGGCAGTAGTCGATAAACAGTTTGTAGAGGTCTTCGGCGGTGTCGGTGTGGAAGTCCTCGTTTTTGATGCACGATGTGCTGAGTCCAATGTAGTTGTTTTCTACGCTGAATGCCATACGCGGAATTTTGGCGTTTTCGCGGAGCATATAGGCATACACACGGGCAATGTCGGTTTTGGATAGGGTGCACA
>JAGCNK010000149.1 GCA_017645985.1 Bacteroidales bacterium
GGTCAACTTATAAAAACTGTATGGACTGCGGAGAATGAAGAATTGTTGGCGGTCCGGACGAGACTCGAACTCGCGACCCCATGCGTGACAGGCATGTATTCTAACCAACTGAACTACCGAACCAAAAAATAATCAAATAACCTTTTAAATTGTTGGCGGTCCGGACGAGACTCGAACTCGCGACCCCATGCGTGACAGGCATGTATTCTAACCAACTGAACTACCGAACCTAATTCCTTTGTTTTGCGGTGCAAAGGTACACCTATTTGCGTAACGTACAAATTTTTTGAACGCTTTTTTTTGATTTTTTGTGATTTTTTTTTCTATGCAGTTTGTTTGCGCTGATTGTTAGTGCGTTATTTCATACCTTTTACGTGTCCCGCTTTGTAAAAATGCTCTTTGTAGTAGGTAGAATTGAGGTTGTCTACCTTAACACCGATGTTTTTCGATGTAGCGGCGTGCGCAAAATTGTCTTGTCCGAGGTAGATGCCTACGTGGTAAATCTTGCCTTTATCGTCGGCAAAGAACAGAATATCACCGCATTTGATATTGTTGCGGCTTACTACGTCAACGTTTTTGATAATGTCGTACGACGAGCGGTTCAACTGGATGCCGTAAACTGTTTTGTAAACCTGCGTAACAAATCCGCTGCAGTCGGTTCCTACGCCTTTCTGATTGGAGGCGTATTTGTAGGGTGTGCCTATCCATTCCGAAATCTCTTTCAAAAGTGCCAGATCTTCAGTGCCTTTGAACTGCGTCTGCAGTTTTGTGCCGTATTTCTTGTATTCGTCGGCTTTTGACGAAGTGGTTGTTTTGGTGGTTGTGGGTTTGGTGGTGGTTGTCTTCGATGACGAAGAGCAACTCTGTGCGTTTACTGCGGCGTATGCTATCATAAGTATCGCGGCAAATTTTACTAATGCTTTCATTGTACTGTTAGATTTTTTTATGATAGTTTTCAAAAAAATTATTTATCAGGCTGTTGCCGTTGTATTCGGGTTGGGGGGTTGTTGTAGAGACGCGATTAATCGCGTCTCTACCAATATCGGCGGTGTCCTCGTCGTTATCGTCGTCGGTGTTGAGATATGCGGCACGGTGAAGGGCTGCTTGTAGCGATATTAGCCTCATTCCCCAGTAGTCTTTGAAATTGCCAACACATTGAATAAGTGCGGCTTTCATTGCCTCTTCAGATCCTGAACGGTAGTTTTCGGCAAAGTTTTTAAGGTCTTGGTATATGTCGGCGGCGCATTCCGAAATCTCTGCCTGTTCGTATTCGGCGTAGTTGTCTTCGGAAGGAAAAATGTTGATGTAGCCGTCAACAGAGCCGAGACGCTGCGATGTCTTGTTTTTGATATACTCGTAGTCGTATTCCGACAGAAAAATCTCAGCCTCGCCGTCGGCATATTCGTCGGTCTGGGGCAGCATAGCGGCTTTGAGGTATAGCAGTGGGAGAATTTTCTGCATTTTGGCAACGAACTCGCGGCGGGTGAACTTTTCGGATTTTTCCAAAAAGGCGCAATATTCGTTGGCTACGGTAAGAAACTCGATTGTGTTTTTGTCTAATATGTTTTCCATAATTAA
Source organism: Bacteroidales bacterium (assembly GCA_017645985.1). Lineage (GTDB taxonomy): Bacteria > Bacteroidota > Bacteroidia > Bacteroidales > UBA3824 > UBA3824. The sequence goes on from JAGCNK010000149.1 coordinate 1,579, forward strand.
TTATTCTTCAAGACGATAGAGAGTTTTGGCCTCTTCGGCGTCGATGCTTTCGGCAAAAGGACCGATTGCCAGGGTTTTGAATGCGAGACTCTCGCGGAGCACGTCGCTGAACTCTTTTTCAGTGCCTTCTGCCACGCGTGCCGCCATACGTTCAAACTGGTATGCGTGAGCACGTTCGGTGATGTTCACTTTTACGAGAAACCATGCTCGGTTCTGGTTTGTGGCGCGGGGTGTGATGGTGTCGTTCACCATTTTGTAGAGTTTGAGGGCGTCCTGAGCCTGGTTGTAGGTCTTGAACGGTCCTACGGCTATCGACTGTCCCGAGGCGGTGCATTTCCACAGAGCCTTTGAGAATGCCTTGATGCTTCCGTTTGATATTTTGGCAGAGTAGGGGCGCACGCCGTACTGCTTTTGGTGACTGTGCTTGTCTGTCTGATTGAATACCTTCACGTTGAACCAGAAAATTTCGTTGTCTTGTGCCGAAAGGTTTGCGCTGATGGCTATCAAAATGGCTGTGAGTATGGTTGTTATGGTTTTCATAGTTTTGTGGGTTTTATGGTTTTAGATAGATAACATCAGATTTTGTCTTTTTATTGTACTATATATATTAAGGTGTGTTAACAGGCGTCATCGGACAAACCGCTGCTTGGGCAATCGGTAGATTTTTAACTCCTTGGCAAATTCGTAGTTTTTGTAATCCCTTACTACAAAGCGTATTACATTAACACCGTTGGTGAGCGCCACGTCGTACGACAGCGGAAAATCGCAACCAGCCTCACGGTCGGCGGCTGTGGGTTTGATAAAGTCGTTCTCGTCGATCTGCAGCTGTCCGTTGACATACACCTTCACATTTATAGGAATACCGAAGCTGTTGAGGCAGAGGGTCACGTTCATAGCGCTGGCAGTGGTGGCCGACACCGAGTCGGATGGAAAATGAAACTGCAGCTCGGTACGTTCGGCGTTTACCATCTTGAGCACGCCAAAATCCCATCCCTTGCCCAGCGAGTTGGTGGTGCCGGCAAGCAGAAGTCCGTTGTCGCGGGTCTCTACCACGCATTTTGAATAGTCCTGGCTTTTTCGTTTAAACACATAGTCCCACATCTCGTTGCCACGCGAGTCGTATTTGACAAGAAGGAAGTTTGAGATATCGCGTATATTTGACTTTGAGAATCCGCTCATGACAAACGCTCCGTCGTAGGTTTCGGTCACCGATGTGGCCTCCTCCCAGTTCTCATTGCCGTAGGTGTTTACCCAGAGGGTGTCGCCGTTGTTGTCGAGCTTAAGGATGATGGCGTCGTAGTCGGTGATGGAGTAAGCCCTTGTGAATCCTGCCACTACGATATTGCTGTCGCGTGTGGCTATTACCGCCTGTCCCGAACACCAGTCGTTGAAGTCGAACCATTGCATCCATTTTTCTTCGCCGTGACGGTCTAACTTGATGTCAATCATATTTTTACGACCGCCCTTGTCGCTGCCGATGTATCCTGTTACCACAAAATCGCCGTCGTAGGTTTGCGCAATGCCGAGCGCCCGGTTTTCGTCGCCTTCCATAAACTGCTTGTCCCACAGTTTGTTGCCGTCCTCGTCGAGACGAAGCATATACCACGACGGTTTTCCTTCGTGGTTCGACGTGGTATATCCCGCAATGGCGTAACCGTGGTCTTTGGTTTCGATGATTTTGTAGCCTTCCTCGTCGCCCGATCCGCCGTAGAGCTTTTGCCAGATAACGTTGCCGAGCGTGTCGAGTTTCATAACCAGGAGGTTGCTCTGAACCTCGCGTTTGCGTATGGCGTATCCAGCCAGCACAATGCAGCTGTCGTAAGTCTGCACCATACTGTTAACAGCCGAAGTGGCGTAGTCGGCGTATATTTTGCCCCACCGTCCGCTGCCGTCGGGATGAAGTTTCACAAGCCAGAGGCTTCGTTCCTGCTGTTTTGCGTATCCGCCCACGAGAAAGTCGCCGTCGCGAGTCTCAATGCAGCAGTTGGCCTCGTCCCATCCGTCGCCGCCGAATCCGTGCGCCCATTCCACATTGTACTGGGCTTGGCTTTCTGCGGCTGCCAAGATGCCTAAGGTCAATAGTATGTATAATAATCCTCTCATTTGGATCCGTTGTTTTTGCTATGCAAATATATTAAAATGACATTGAAAAAAGAGTAAATGTTGCTTTTTTTCGCTTTTTTGATATTTATTTTTAACATTTCAACGTTTCTGTTCGTAGATATTAGATATAAATAATAACTAAGAGCAATGTATATAGATCTGATACTCACTTTGTTAATAGTAGCCGTTGGATATTATATGGCTACCGACACGCGGAGAAATAATTTCGAGAGCCGAGGCGCCAAAAAATTGTCGGGCGCAAAAAAATAATTGCTATTTTTGCGGCAAATAATAGTAAATCGAAATGACAAATCTGCGGCACAAACTTACCAATCCTGTGTTTGGACAAATAGCACAGGTGGCAAATAGCAACAAATTAGAAACTTACGTTATCGGCGGCTATGTACGCGACCTGATTTTGGATATTCCGTCAAAAGACATCGACTTTGTGGTGGCTGGCAGCGGAATAGACCTGGCGCAAAAGGTGGCCGATTATCTCCACTGCAAAAACGTGCAGTATTTCAAGAACTTCGGCACGGCGATGGTTCGTTACCGTGGCGTAGAACTCGAATTTGTGGGTGCCCGCAAGGAGTCGTACGACCGAAACTCACGCAAACCTATTGTTGAAAACGGAACTATCCACGACGACCAGCTGCGCCGCGATTTCACCATCAACGCACTGGCTATTTCGTTAAACCAGAGCAATTTCGGAGAACTCACCGACCCGTTCGACGGTCTCGGCGACTTGCAGCGTGGCATTATCAGGACTCCGCTCGACCCCGACATCACATTCTCCGACGACCCTCTGCGTATGCTGCGTGCCATCAGGTTTGCCTGCAGGCTGAATTTTACCATCTTTAAGGAGACAGAGGAGGCTATCGCACGCAACGCCAAACGTTTGGAGATAGTGTCGAAAGAGCGTATCGTGGACGAGCTCAACAAGATTATGGCTACTGCGAAACCCTCGCGCGGATTCATGCTGCTGATGCAGACCGGACTGCTCGACCTTATTCTGCCCCAGCTGGTGAAACTTAAAGGCGTGGAGATCAAGGAGGGAAAAGGACATAAGGATAATTTTCTTCATACATTGCAAGTGCTTGACAATGTGGCTTCTATGAGCGACAATATCTGGCTGCGCTGGGCTGCGTTGTTTCACGATATTGCCAAACCAAACGTCAAGAAGTTTGTCAACGGCACATGGACTTTCCACAGCCACGAGTTCCTGGGCGCAAAGATGATTCCGCAGATTTTTAAGCAGATGAAGCTGCCGCTCAACGAAAAGATGAAGTATGTGCAGAAACTTGTGGGAATGCACCACCGCGCCATACCCATCTCAAACGACGAAATTACCGATTCGGCAGTTCGCAGGCTTATTTACGACGCAGGCGACGACCTCGACGACCTGCTGATTCTATGCCGAGCCGACATCACCTCAAAAATAGAGGAGAAACGAAACCGTTTTCTCAATAACTATAATATTGTAGGTCAGAAGATTAAGGAATTGGAAGCCAAAGACTTCCGCCGCAACTGGCAGCCGCCCATCGACGGCAACTATATCATGCGCACTTTTGACATACAGCCCTGCCGCAGTGTGGGTGTTATCAAAGACTGCATCAAAGAATCCATTCTCGACGGCAAAATCGAAAACAGTTTTGAGGCGGCTTACGACCTTATGATTCAAAAAGGAGTGGAGCTCGGGTTGACGGCGGTGCATCCAAATTTAGATCCTAATACATTGTGATAAAGAAGGTTGTCATATCGGCACTGGGCGCGTTGCTGGCGTTTGGATCAATGGCGCAGAGTGTTTCGTCGGTAATGCAGACGGGCAAATGGGTCAAAGTGTCGGTGGATGCCGAGGGTGTGTACAAGATTCCCTACTCCAAGCTATCAGAATGGGGATTTGATTCTCCAAAAAATGTGAGGATTTTTGGCAATGATTTTGGAATGTTGCCGTTTATGAATAATGAGAACCGCCCTCAGGATTTAGTGGAAAACCGTGTGATGTATGGCGACGACGCCGTATATTTCTACGCCAAGTCGAAAGATATATGGAGCTACGACCCTGTGGAGGATCTTTTTTTGGTAAAAAATCACCTGTACGACAACCGTGCTTACTACTTTGTATCAAACGTACAGACCAATTTTGAGAATAGGATAACAACACAGACATCGGCGCCAACGGCGCAGACGGTTGCCACACAGGGCGATTTTTTTGCCATTCATCAAAACGACCTGGTCAACCTGCAAATGTCGGGCAGAAACTGGTACGGCGAAAATTTCTATTACGCCGTTTCGCAAGATTTTGATTTGGAACTTCCTGTGCAGGCATCCACCACCACTGCCCGAACCAAGGTTTCTGTGCTGGCACGTTCGTCGGTGGCTAACAGTTTTATAGTAACTGTCAATGGCTCAAACAGTAAGACAATAGCTTGCGAGTCGGTTTCGGGAACTGCCAAATATGCCGACCTGCAAACACAGATATTTGATTTCAAGCCCGTTGCGCAGACCACACAGAATGTTAACATCACCTTCGACAAAGCCATTCCGTCGTCAGAGGGATATCTTGACTATATTATCATCAACGCCCGTGGCAATCTTGTGTATCAAAACAAACAGTTGATATTCAGAGATTTGCAGTCGTATAAGCAGGGCGGGGGAGTGGAGTTCAGGATTCAAGGTGCACAGTCGGGCTGCATTGTCTGGCAAATAACCGACAGCCGTAAGCCTCAAGCAGTTAGCTGTACTTGTTCGCAAAACACCGCAAGTTTTATAGCCTCTGCCGAAAATCTTGAAGAATACGTAATGTTTTCGCCGTCAGATGCTTACATTCCTGAATTTGTAGCAAACGTTGAAAATCAGAACCTTCACGCTCAGCCGTCGTCTACAATGGTGATAATCACGCCGTTGCAGTTCAAACCCTGGGCCGACAAGATTGCGCAGATTCATTCCGACATTTCGGTGTCAGTGACCACGTTAGACCAGATTTACAACGAGTTTTCGTCAGGCTCAAAAGATGTTTCCGCCATCCGCGACTATCTGCGACATCTTTACAAGAGCACCTCTGGCGACAAACTGCGATATGCCCTTCTGCTTGGCGACGGCTCGGTCGACAACCTTACAGAGTCTTCGTCCAATCCAAATTATATTCCCACATACCAGAGTCCTCATTCTCTCGACGAAAATGAGTTAATATCCTTTGTGTCAGACGATTATTTCGCACTGTTGGACGATGACGAAGGCGAATACACCGGTTTGCCCGACATTGGCGTGGGGCGTATTCCCGTAAAATCTGAGGCGGAATGCGAAACTGCAGTGAAAAAAATCAGCCTGTATTCGGGGTCGTTTTTCAACGATTGGGAGAAGAACATCGCCTTCATTGCCGACGACGAAAACCAGAACATACACGTTTCGCAAGCCGACAAGATAGCGGTGTCGGTTGAGACCGACTATCCTGGATACAATGTTTATAAGATATATCTCGACGCTTATCCCCGTCAGCAGACCATCGGCGGCAACCTTTATCCGCAGGCTCGCGAGGACATTTTGAAGCAGTTTAACCTCGGCGCCAAGATTGTAAACTTTACAGGACACGGCGGCATCAACTATCTCACCGACGAGCGCATTCTCACCAACGCCGACATCGACAACCTCAAAAACATTGACAATCTGCCAGTTTTCATCACTTCGTCGTGCGATGTCGGACGGTTCGACTATTACGACCGTGCCACGTCGCAGTCAAAAGACTGTCCTGCCGAACGTGCCATCCACAATCCTCAGGGCGGTGCTGTGGCTATGATTACAGCAGCACGTCACGCCTACGCCGAACCAAATTTCACACTTAACAAAAACATTTTCAACCATATACTGCTGGGACAGACCGACGGCCGCACAATGCGTCTCGGCGATGTGGTGATGAAGGCAAAACAGCAGACCGACGACAACAATATGCGCTGCTTTATGCTTTTGGGCGATCCTGCGTTGGTTCTCAACCGTTCGGATTTTGATATTAAAATATTAAAAATCAATGGTATAGATTACGACACTTATACCGATACTATCAAGGCTCTTCAAAAATGCCGCTTGGAATGTGCCGTGGTGGATGGCGGAGGGGTGGTTTCGTCGTTTAACGGAACAGCCCACACGATATTCTTCGACAAGCCTTCCGCACGCAAGACCCTGAACAACAGCGGACACGGAGTTTTTGAGTTTCAGGATTACGACAAAAAAATCTTCGACGGATTCTCTACCGTAACCAACGGATTGTTCACAACCGAATTTATTGTGCCAAAAGATATTGACTACAAGGTGGATGCGGGTAAAGTGAGCCTCTTTGCACGCAGTGATAGACGTTCTGCGTCGGGCAGCGACAAAAATCTCATCGTAGGCAGTGCCGACGGCAACGCCCAGCCCGACAATTATGGTCCTCAAATAGAGCTGTATATCAATAGCACCGATTTTGCCGACGGCGGCAGCACCAATTCTTCGCCTATGGTAATAGCCATATTGTCAGATACTTCGGGAATAAATATCACATCAGAGCACAACGGACACGAGATTTCGCTATCAATCGACGGAGGCACGCCGATTTCGCTCAACAGTTTTTACAAAACCGACCCCGACACATACACACGCGGCTCGGTTCAGTATCAGGTTCAGAACCTTGCCGAAGGTCATCACTCCTTGAAAATCAAAGTCTACGACAATTACAACAATATGTCGCAAGCCGAGCTGTCGTTTGTGGTGGTCAAAGACGAGGGCTTGAAAATCACCCGTCTGCTCAATTATCCAAACCCCTTTACCGACCATACCAAGTTCTATTTTCAGCACAATTCAGTGCCTGACCTCTTTGAGTACGAACTTACAATATTCAGTATTTCGGGCAAACAGGTCAAGACCCTCACCGGCTCACTGTCGTACAGCGGAAATCTCAGTCAGCCAATATCTTGGGATGGTCTCGATGATTTTGGCAGCAAAATTGCACGAGGCACATATATATATCGTCTGCGAATCCGCGACACTCAGGGCCGCAAAGCTACAGCATACGAAAAACTGCTATATTTAAAATAATTGTATATTTGCACCGTTAAATAAAAAGAGAAATTATTGATCCAAATACAAATGAACACACAAAGCTTAAAATTAAAATCCGCAATAGCCGCTGCGCTTTTGGCTTTCCCGACTATTGTAAACGCACAAATACAACCTACTCAAGACGTTATAGGTAGAGAATCGACAAACAACATTATCTCTACAGTGGCATCGTTTCTGCTTATCGCACCCGACTCACGAGCCGGTGCTATGGGCGACGCTGGTGTGGCTACCTCGCCTGACATCAACTCGCAGCATTGGAACGCAGCAAAATACGTTTTTGCAGAAGACCGAATGGGCGTGTCGCTTTCGTATATGCCCTGGCTCAAAAACTATGTGGACGATATGAATATCTGCTATTTGGCAGGATTCAACAAAGTAAAAGAAAATCAGGCAATTGGCTATTCGTTGACCTATTTTTCGCTCGGTGATATGACCTTCACCGACTATCAAGGAACTCCTCTAAAAAACTATAAACCAAAGGAGTTTGCCATCGACGGTTCTTATTCGTTGAAACTTTCCGACGACCTTTCAGCCTCGCTTACAATGCGTTACATATATAGTAACCTAACAGGCGGTGTATCGGTGAGCAATTCAGAAGAGACACACGCCGGACACTCAATAGCTGGCGACATTGCTGTTTATTACAACAAGGCATTCGAGGGTTCTAAGTACACCCACATCTTGGGCTTGGGTGCAAATATCAGCAACATAGGCACTAAGATGAGCTACACCAAAAACAACTCAAACTTTATTCCCACTAATATGAAACTTGGCGCGGCATACACCCTTGAGCTCGACAAATTCAACAGTTTTACTGTAACATTTGATATCAACAAGTTGCTCGTTCCCACACCGCCCATCCGTGTAAACGACACCATAGTTAAAGGCAAGGACGACGATGTTTCGGTTCCCGTGGGCATTTTCCGCTCGTTTGGCGACGCTCCCGACGGATTTAGCGAGGAGTTGAAGGAAATATCCTATTCAATGGGCTTAGAATATTGGTATTCAAAGACTTTTGCTGGACGTATGGGGTATTTCTCAGAGCATAAAGACAAAGGCGGACGCAAATATCTCACCTTTGGCGTAGGAATGAAACTCAACGTCTTCTCGTTCGACTTTTCGTATCTTGTTACTACTACAGCGTCAAACCCTTTGCAGAATACTGTGAGGTTTACTTTGGGTTTGAATTTCGACAAGTTGAAGAAATAATCTCGCAAAAATTTTGCGAATTTGAAAACATTGCATACCTTTGCAACGCTTAATGGGGCTGACTTTGGTTTTGACGGCGTGCAAGGTCAGCATGTAAGCATGCCGGAACAGGTAACAGTTTCCGTAATCATGGTTACAAAAAATTAACTGGCAATAATTACGATTATGCTCTCGCTGCCTAATTGAAGTATAGTAGATTAGCCTATTTCCCTACAAGGTAGGGAAACGAGACATCTCCCGTCGGCTCCGTCCGCTGCCAAAACGATCAGGAGGTGCAAAGTAACTGCGGAATAGTCAAGGTTTCGCCTCGCGACCGCGATGAAAAGTAGAGGATAAGGAACAGGTTAGAGGGCCTTCACCCGGACTTGTTCTCGAAAACCAAAAGAAGGCTAAGCATGTAGAAAGCATGGGGGTCTCATGATCGGACCGGGGTTCGACCCCCCGCAGCTCCACAAAAAGGGCAGTCTGAATTTTCAGACTGCCCTTTTTGTTAACGCAATAATCATATTGGCTAAAACGCAAGTTTGATAATTATCAATACCTTTGCCCCGCTAAAAGATCGATTATGTTACAACAAGAAATTTCCTCATATCTTGCCCGCAGTGGCAACAAGCAATTGAAAGTTAAAGCGTTTCTGTTTGATATGGACGGCGTATTGTTTAATTCTATGCCTTTTCACGCTATTTCGTGGTGCAAAGCCGCCAAAGAATACGGTTTGGAA
>JAGCNK010000150.1 GCA_017645985.1 Bacteroidales bacterium
ATGTGGTCGTTTATCGGCGCGTTCATCGTAATCCTCCTTTATATGGTGGTTTACTACCGCAAGGCTGGTTTCGCAGCTTCGCTCGCATTGATCTGCAACATCTTCTTCTTGTTCGGCGTGCTTGCATCGTTGGGCGCAGTTCTCACTCTCCCCGGTATCGCAGGTATCGTTTTGACAATGGGTATGGCGGTTGACGCCAACGTGATTATATTCGAGCGTATCCGCGAGGAACTCCACGCGGGCAAAGGTTTGAAACTTGCTGTAAAAGACGGTTATTCTAACTCTTACTCAGCTATCATCGACGGTAACGTTACCACAATCCTTACCGGTATCATCCTTTATATCTTCGGCCACGGCCCGATCCAAGGTTTTGCTACCACATTGGTAATCGGTATCCTTACCACACTCTTCTCGGCTATCTTTATCACACGCTTGATTTTCACTTTCTTCCTCGAAAAAGACAAAGAAATCACTTTCTGGAGCAAGTGGAACGAGTTTGCTATGAAGAATACTAAAATCAACTTTATCGACAGCCGCAAGACATTCTTCTTGATTTCAGGCGTTGTTATCGTTCTCGGTATCGCTTCTATGGCTATCAAAGGTTTCGACAAGGGCGTTGACTTCCTCGGTGGACGTACATACGTGGTTAAGTTCGACCAGCCTGTTTCTACCAACCAGATTTCTCAGGCACTTGAGGCCGACTTCGGTTCTGCTCCGTTGGTTAAGACTTTCGGTAGCGAAAACCAGGTTAAGGTTATCACCAAGTTCCGTATCGACGATGAAGGCGCAAACGTGGACAGCGAAATTGAGGAAATCCTCTACAAAGACCTTTTGCAGTACTTCAAGAATGGTTCTGTAACTAAGGATCAGTTCCTCCAGGGCTTTATTTTCGACGCCAACGGCAATCCTCAGCTCACAGCCGACAACTCTAAGGAGACCTACGGTTTCCAGAGTTCGTCGAAGGTAGGACCTACAATCGCTGACGATATCATGTACTCGGCTATCTTGGCTATCGTATTCGCTCTGATTGTGATGTTTATCTACATCTTCATCCGTTTCCACAAAGGATCTTACGGTATCAGCGCAACAGTTGCCCTCTGCCACGACGTATTGTTCGTGCTCGGCATCTATTCGATATTCAGCTCGGTTATGCCTTTCTCTATGGAAATCGACCAGTCGTTCATAGCTGCTATCCTTACAATCGTAGGTTACTCTATCAACGATACCGTGGTTGTATTCGACCGTATCCGTGAGTTCGTAGGACTCCATCCCAAAGACACTCTCAAAGACAATATGAACGGCGCTATCAACTCTACATTGAGCCGTACCGTTAATACATCACTTACCACATTCTTCGTATTGTTGGTAATCTTCATCTTTGGTGGTGAGGTAATCCGCGGATTCGTATTCGCCCTCTTGCTTGGTACTATCGTAGGTACATATTCTTCGGTATGTATAGCTTCGCCGCTCGCATACGAGATTATGAGCCGCAAGGAAGGCGAGCTTGCAGCAGAAAAGAAGTAATCAACATTAATTGATATTTAAAACGTCCGGCAGTTTTGTCGGACGTTTTTTTTATTATTTTTGCGATGTTAAACATTTTTGTATGATAGTTTTAGAAAACATAAAAAAGAGTTTTGGTTCGCTGCCGGTGCTGCGTGGTATCAACCTCGAAATTGGTGGCAGTCAGATAGTTTCTATCGTTGGAGCAAGCGGCGCGGGCAAAACCACGCTTCTGCAAATTGCCGGCACTCTGCTGCAGCCCGACGAGGGACGTGTGATAATCAACGACACCGATGTGAACACGCTCAAACCCAAGCAGCTGGCTGATTTTCGCAACAAAAATATTGGATTCGTGTTTCAGTTTCACCACCTTTTGCCCGAGTTTACTGCCCTCGAAAATGTATGTATTCCGGCAATGATAGGCGGCACGAGCAAGGCCGACGCCGAAAAACGAGCTACCGAGCTCCTCGGATTTCTCAATCTCAGCGAACGTCTTACGCACAAGCCCACGGAACTTTCGGGTGGCGAACAGCAGCGTGTGGCTATTGCCCGTGCTTTAATTAATTCGCCATCGGTGATATTTGCCGACGAACCTTCGGGAAACCTCGACAGCAAAAACCGCGACGAGCTTCACAGCCTGTTTTTTAACCTCCGAGATACATTCAAGCACACATTTGTAATCGTTACCCACGACGAGCATTTTGCCGATATGAGCGACAGGATTATCAGAATCAAGGACGGAGTGATTGAAAATTAATAGCCAAATGGAAGATTTGAAAGAATTTTTGGACGAGAAGTATCGTCAGTACAATACGCCGGAGTTTATCGACAGCGACCCGATACAGATTCCGCACTCGTTTACAATGCGTGAGGATATTGAAATTTCGGGTTTCCTTGCCTCTACTATCGCGTGGGGCAACCGCAAGATGATTGTGCGCAACGCTCATAGAATGATGGAGATAATGGGCAACCGTCCATACGATTTTGTGATGAATTTCGACCCGCAAAATGCGGATGATTTTCCGCCGTTTGTGCACCGCACTTTTCAGAATCAGGATTTTCAATATTGCGTGGCAAGTTTGCAAAATATCTACCGCAACCATGGCGGATTGAAGGCTGTTTTTGAAGATAACTATCATAAAACCAAGAGCATAAAGGAAACACTGATAAAATTTAGGGAGATATTTTTTGAGTGCGACTATCCATTGCGCACCACCAAGCACATTGCCGATGTGAAGAAAGGTGCAGCCGGCAAACGTCTCAATATGTATCTTATGTGGCTATGCCGTAAGGATAAGTCTGGTGTGCATTTTGGTCTCTGGGATATTCCCACATCTGCCTTGATGCTTCCTTTGGACACTCACACTGCCGCCACAGGCCGCAAGCTCGGACTCATAACCCGTACGCAAAACAATTGGAAAACCGTTGAGGAAATCACCGAAAACTTACGAAAATTAGACCCCGCCGACCCGGTGAAATACGATTTCGCACTCTTTGGATTGGGAATATTTGAAAAGTTTTGACGTGTAGGATTCCTTGAAATTTGTTCGTCGCTATGTCCAACCCCTATTTCCGTTTTAAGCAGTTTACCATCTGTCAAGATAAGACTGCGATGAAAATCTCCACCGACGGTATTGTGCTTGGGGCGTGCTGCGATTTTGGAAGAGCTAAAAAAGTGCTCGACATTGGTACTGGCACTGGACTGCTCTCGCTGATGGCGGCACAGAGGTCGCAGGCTGAAATTACTGCCGTGGAAATTGACCAAGATGCTTATTGCCAGGCTACTGAGAACGTGCAAAAATCAAAATTCGCATCCAGAATCAAGGTGGTTAACGGCGATTTCCTTGCTCTGTTTAATGATGGGGCGGAACAGTTCGACTACATTGTTTCTAATCCTCCATTCTTTCGTAACTCGCTGAAATCAAGCAGTCAGGGTCGCCGTATTGCCCGTCACGAGGATTCGCTGCCGTTTGAAAAATTTGTGCCCACGGTGGCTCGGCTCTTGACTACCGACGGCAAATTTTCGGTGATATTGCCTGAGTCAGAACGCCTCTATTTCAACCGTCTCTGCATTGCCAACGGTTTGCATATTTGCGGCAAAACTGCTGTTAAATCGTTTGAAAATTCCGACACTCTGCGTGTTATCCTTCATTTTAGTAAATCAATCTTGCCTTTGCATCAAGAAATTTTGGTTATTTATTCCTCGCAAAACATTTATACCCAGCGGTTTAAAGAGCTGGTGAAGGATTTTTACATTAATGTGTAGAAATCACCTTAACTTAACCCATAAATAACAGATAAACTCTAACTTTGCGTATCAAAAACGCAAAGAATATGGCATTTGAATACGAGTACCAACATCCAGCCCTTGCCGCCGACTGTGTAGTTTTCGGTTTCGACGGATCAGAGCTTAATGTGCTTTTGATTAAACGTGGCATCGAACCGTTTATCAATTGCTACGCCCTTCCCGGTGGTTTTGTGCATCTCGACGAAACTATCGACGAGTGCGCCCGCCGCGAACTCTATGAGGAGACGGGTCTCAGAGATGTGTTTATGGAGCAGCTTTACACGTTCGGAGCACTCAACCGCGACCCCCGCGAACGGGTGGTTTCGGTGGCGTATTATGCCCTTGTGCGTTCTACCGACTATGCTCCCGAAGGAGGCACCGACGCCGCACAGGCTGGTTGGTTTAAGATGAATCAGCTGCCGCCCCTTGCGTTCGACCATCTGGAGATTCTCAAAACCGCACATCAGCGTCTCAAAAACCAGATCCGCTATCGTCCGGTGGGATTCGAACTTTTGGATTTGAAGTTTACAATGACACAGTTGCAGACACTCTACGAGGCTGTTTTGGCGAAGAAATTCGACCGCCGCAACTTTTCGTCAAAAATTCTAAAGACTGGTGTTCTGGATGTTCTCGACGAGAAAGTGCAAAACACAGCCTACCGTGCGCCCCGGTTGTTGAGTTTCAATCGTCCCAAATATCAGGAACTTACCGAAAAAGGTTTTAATTTTGAAATATAATGCGCCCATTCAATAGCCATACTCTGGCGGGACATGCCGCAATGCTTGTCGCCAATATCATTTGGGGATTTATGGCTCCAGTGAGCAAATATGTAATGAACTTTGAATCAGTTTCTTCGTTTGCTGTAACAGGATTTCGTGTGGCTGGTGCTTGCGTGTTGTTTTGGATTGCATCTCTTTTTTTGAAAAACGAAAAAGTGGAACGCAAGGATAAAAAACGTCTGCTCTTTGCCTCGTTGCTTGCCGTGATGTTTAATCAAGGATTGTTTGTTACAGGCGTTTCGATGACTTCTCCCGTAGATGCGTCGGTGATTACCACTTTCCTACCTGTGATTACAATGGTGATTTCGGCGGTAATACTC
>JAGCNK010000151.1 GCA_017645985.1 Bacteroidales bacterium
AACGGTATCACAATGATAGACTTAGGCGTGCTCGTGGGCAGCGTGGCTCTGCTCTGGCTGTTCTCGTTTACCAAATACAAGGTAGAACGCTGGGAAGGCGCTGTACTTCTCGCTATTTTTGCCGGATATATGTCGTGGCTAATTAGTTGCGCCATTTAATACATTTTGACAGCAATTTATGAAACCAAAATATATAAATTTCGAACAATATGTTAAAGTATCACTTCCAGAAGATTTTTTCTGCGGATTGTATATTTTGGATAAAAATTTGTTAGTAATATATCAGCGAAGCATAACGATAATAAAGAACGTCACCGACCAGCAACCTCAAGAGCCAGAAACGTTTATCGAAATGCAGGATTATTACAGCTACGAACCGCCTCAGATTGTGAGAGACAAAAGCGGAAGAATTTGGTGCAGCATAGGCGGCAGGATGTTCTTTAAAACAAATGTTGACGACAAGTGGACAGAAACCGAAGGTTTCCACATTGGCGACTCCGCTCCCCTGCTTACCGACAGCGGTTTGATAGTGTTCTCTACCAACTATCAGCACAGCACTGAGTCAGAGGGAGTTATACTGTTTGATCCCGAAACGGCAAAGACTAAGTATCTGCCAGTGGAGGGAATGGGAAAATCGCCGATACCAGAGCGCCAACTACCTGACGGACGGCTGGAAATAACCAACGCTACTACATTGGAACATAAATTGTTGGATATAAATACTGTATGATAGAAGAAAACGGACATATTGACAACGAACCCAAACCTCAACCGCAACCCCAACCCGAGGGTCTGCAAAGGTATTGCAGATATTTCGGTGTGCCGGGAGGTCCTGAGCGAAACACTGCCGCCAGTTTCTACGAGGAGCGTTGGGTAAGGGAGGGCGGTATATTTCCGTTAGACGAGTATGAAAAATATGGATTGCAAGATTTTGAAGCCAACGACGGAGTGCCTATCACTCTGAAAGCTATGCTGTTTAACCGTTACCACCTGAGCAACGGTTTTTATCCCGAAATAGCTGAAATGTTCAAGGAATGGTACACACGGTTCTACATAGGCGAAAAAGGCGAATAAACCCCTCAAAAAGTTCACATTAACAAATATCACAATAAAAGATGAAAAAGAATATCCTCTTGCTCGCAGCTCTGATTATGGCAATTGGCTGCACTGCACAGAAAAAATCCAAAGAATACACATTAACAGGCACTTGCACACTTTCTTCCGACAACGACAAGGTTTATCTCTGCCGTATCGTAAGCAATCAGCTCAACATTGTGGACTCCACTTTGATAGCCAACGACAAGTTTGTGTTCAAGGGCTCTATCGAAGGCGCCGACATACGTGTGCTGGTGGCTCTCAAAGGTGAAAGCCCAGTTTCTCAGGCTGTTATAGTGCTTGAAAATGCTGATATTTCGGTAACAATGCCCATCGGACAAACCGACCCGGTGGTGTCGGGCAGCAAAAACTACGACCTGTATCTTGAGTTCCGCCGCAACATCGACCTCTACACGCAGAAGTCGCAGCAGTTTTGGACGGCGATTTCCGACCCGAACACATCAATCGACGACCGTGTGGCTCTCAAAGACTCTTTCGAGGTCTACAACGAAAAGAAAAACACCTATCCCGGCGAATTTATCTATACGCACATTCCCGACAATATCAGCGACTTGCTGCTCAGATATTACTACAACGAGCTAAGCGAGAACGACAAAAACCGTATCCTTGCCAAGATGAAAAAGGAGATGTCGGACGCTCCCACATACAAGATTATAACAGAGGAGATGCGCATAGCCGCCGAAACAGCTGTGGGCAAGCAGATTAAGGACATCACGCTCAACAATATGGACGGTCAGCCGGTGAAGCTTTCCGACGTGTATTCCAAAAACAAATATACGCTCATCGATTTCTGGGCTTCGTGGTGCCGCCCCTGCCTTATGGAGATGCCAAACGTGATTCACCAGTACGCACTCTACCACGACAAGGGTTTTGAGATATACGGCATCTCGTTCGACAATGCCAAACCCAACTGGCAGGCTTGTGTGCAACGCTACTATATGGCGTGGATTCAGGTGTCGGATTTGAAGGGATGGCAGTCGGCAGCTGCCGCTCAGTACAATATCAAGGCTATTCCCTCGATGATTCTGGTAGACCAGAAGGGAACAATCGTGGCAAAGGATCTCCGTGGCGAGGAGCTTGCCCAAACATTGGAAAAACTTTTTAAATAGACCAAATATGAAGAAAATGATTTTTGCGGCTATCTCCGCAGCCGCGCTTTTCTTGGCTTCGTGCGCAGGAATACCCAAAGAGGTGGCTATGACACCCGAAGGCGGCAATCCGCTCTCATTTACCGGCAAGGGCAAGACCGTTACCGTAAACCTCGTATCCAACAAGACCACAGGATATTCGTGGCAATACACCATCCGCAAGTCTAACGTGGTGAAACTTGTAAGCGAGGAGTACAAAGAGGACGCACCCGATCCGCGTTCGTTTGGCGCAGTGGGCAAAGGCGGCACTCAGCAGTATGTGTTTGAGGCTCAAGAGCCCGGCACCGCAACAGTCATTTTTGAACACAAGCAGCCTTGGAAAAAAGGCAAGTCGGCAGGAGCTCGCATTATGCTCATTATGGTTGACGACAATCTTCAAGTGTCACCCGCCGAAGTTCAACGCTAACAATTGCTTACACACAACAGATGAAAATCCTCGTTTTCTCAGATATTCACGGTTGCGCTACGGCGTGCGAAAAAGCTCTCAATCAATTCGTTCAGCGCAACTGTGATAAAATGCTGATACTCGGCGACATACTTTACCACGGACCACGAAACAATATTCCGCAAAACTACGATCCAAAGGCGGTAGTATCTATGCTTAATCCTCTGGCCGACAAGATTTTGGCGTGCCGTGGCAACTGTGATGCCGAGGTAGACCCGATGCTTTTGAATTTTCCCGTAATGGCAGACTACGTGCTGATAAACGACAACGGCAAAACTGTTTTTGCCACTCACGGACACGTTTATTCGCCGTTGAAACCCGACGGCAGCGGCTGCGTGGTCGACGGTTCTAAACTTCCTCACCTGTCGGGCGTGGATGTGATGTTTTACGGACATACACACGTTCAGGAACTTCGCATTCAAAACGGCTTAACAATATGCAACCCCGGCTCAGTCTCTATTCCTAAGAACGGACAGCAACCGGGGTATGCAGTATGGGATAATGGTGAAGTCTTAGTAATGAACTACTAAACGGAAGTCCATTCTGTCTTTTGGAGCGCCTTCTCCAAAATCGCTATAGGACATAATGAAGGTAAGCAAACCCTCTTTAAAATCATAGGAAATGAGCTTTGAATAGTAATGTTCTTCTGTTTTTATTTCTCCAGTTTCAGGATCTTTATATTCAGAGCCCGGTTCAGATTCATATTGAATAAATGGTAATTGTTTTTGGTAATCGCCCAAGTAATAGTAAACGTTAAAACTT
>JAGCNK010000152.1 GCA_017645985.1 Bacteroidales bacterium
AGCACGTCGCACTCGTTGGTCATCATATTGGCAGCGTAATTGCCATGCAAACCCACCATTCCTGCAAAAAGCGGACTATCGCTCGAAAATGCCGTAAGACCTTTGAGAGTGCAACCAACGGGCATATCAAGTTTTTCGGCAATGGTGCGCACCTCTTCGCGGCATTTGGAGATCAACGCTCCGTGTCCCACCACCATAAACGGACGCTCGGCATTGTTGAGCAGTTCGGCGGCGGTGTCTATCTTTTCCACAATGGGTTTCCATTTGGGATGATAGTTGGCTATCTTGGAGCATTGATGATATTCAAACTCCTTTATGATAGATAGTTGCGCATTTTTGGTAATATCCAGCAACACAGGACCGGGGCGACCGCTGCGGGCAATGTAGAAAGCCTTGGCGATGGTTTCGGCAATCTCGTCGGCGGTGGTAATCTGATAGTTCCACTTGGTCACAGGCATTGAGAAACCCACCACGTCGGTTTCTTGAAACGCGTCGTAGCCCAAATCTTCGGAGTTTACCTGACCAGTGATGCACACGATAGGCACGCTGTCGAGCATAGCGTCGGCAATGCCGGTGAGCAGGTTGGTAGCGCCGGGACCCGATGTGGCTATGCACACGCCCACCTTGCCCGATGCCTCGGCGTATCCCTCGGCGGCATGCACCGCGCCCTGTTCGTGACGCAGCAGTATATGCGATATTTTTTTCTCGTAGTTGTAAAACTGGTCGTAAATAGGCAGGTTGGCGCCGCCCGGATAGCCGAACACAATGTCCACGTTTTCGGCAATGAGGGCGAGCGTGATGGCTTCAGCTCCTGATATGTTGTTGTATCTCATAAAGTTGTGTTTTTAATAAAAAAGCCGCTCCAATTTATAAAGGTGCGGCTTTAATTGTAGCAACGGCAAAGTTGCTACTTTTTTTTATTAAAAACAAATTATTCTACATTTTTTACCACTCCGGCAAAGAGCGTTACTCCGTCGCGGTTTTTGAGGGTGAACACGAAGTTGCGGTCTACCACAAAGTCGTAGAAAATCTCCTTTTTGGGGTTTTCGATGGGCAGTGCGGAGTTTACCATCTCAATAGCAGTTACAGCCGCGCCCTCGATGCCCTTGCGGTTGGCTTCGAGTTTTGCCACGTGCTTAATTTTGCTGCAGTATACCTCGCTGTCGGTGAGGCGGCTGAAATCGCACGCGCCGGGATTGAAGAAATCGTTGACACCCATCTGGCTGATGATGCCTTTGATGTCGCCGTCAAATCCGGCTGTGAATTCGGGGAAGAGGCAGCGTGTTTTGTACACGAACTCCTCGTCTTCGTAGATGTAGCTGTCTTTTTGGTTGAGCACGTCGGCGGTGAAAACATCTTCGATAGAGTGTCCTGTGTTGGGCACTATGAATGTGAGGGTGTAGCCGCTGTTGGTGCAGGTGTAGAATTTGCGGTACGAGTCGGTGGTCTCAGCCTTGCCATCGTAGTAAAAGCCTTGGAGCAGGGGAGTGGAGAGCGATGAGCCGTCGTAGTTGTGAAAATCGTATTTCTTGTCGGTGAGGCTGAGCTCGCCGCCGAATTCCTCCCAGATTTCTTTGAGGTAAACCACGTTCATCAGCACCATTGCGGCATTGTTGGAAAGCTGCAGTTCGGGACTCAGAAAGCCGTTTGTCTCGTTTTTGATATACGATGTGATCACCTTGTTGATGTCGTAATTGCCATCTAGCTTAAAAATGTCGGTGAAATAATGATTGGTAAGCTGTTCCAAACCCTTCTCTTTGGTGTCGGCATTTGGGTTGAGCCATAGCGAGTTGACACATTTAACCAGGTTGCAGGCTTTGGATTTTTCGTCTTGCGAAAGAATCTGGTTGCAGGTGTAGCACAGATACTTGATGTTGCCGATAAGCTCGTCGTAGGTCACGCCCAAAGCGTTGAGCAGCTCCTCACGGGTGTTGTTGTCGGCGCACTCGGTAGCCATTCCCAGAGCCATAAAAATCGACAGCGGCGACACCACCGTGTTTCCTTTGTCGCTGCAGCCTATCATTAGGGATGTCTTGGTGGAGAACTGGTTTACCTTGGCAACGAAATCGTCGTAGTCGGCTGTGGGAATAAGATATTCGGGGGCAACCTTTCCGGCTATTTTCATTTTTTCAATAGCGTCGGCGTCTTGTTTCTTGAATGGTTCGTCGGTGCCTCCGGTTGGTTGTTTGGGGTCGATGTCGTTGTCGTTGTTGCAAGCTGGTGCGCAAAACAGCATCAGAGCCGCGGTGAGGGATGCGAGGATGATTTTTGATTTTTGCATATTTTAAGATATTTTTATTGTTTATTTTTTCGGTTTTCTGCATTTACGACAACTATATTTGCCATTTCCCCTAAAAAAAATAGGTGTTTTTCTTTTTTTTCTCAAAATCACTTGACACGTATTTGATTATTCCGTACCTTTAACAAAAATTTTGAAAACGGTGTCAAATGGCACGGTAAATGCACTGATTTTTTGTCAGAAATACATTATAACACCAACAACAAACCACAGAGCCACATGTCAGAGCGTGATTTTATATTGGAACTAATGCAGTCGACAGGCAACGAAGACCTGCACTACTTTTATAGGGGCGAGTTTACCCAGAGTCTCTCGCATCAGATTCTTTCGCTTGCTGAAAAAAACATCGACAAGGACCACATCTCGTCCAAGATCAAAAAACGTGTGTTTCACATTATGGTGGAGAGCATCCAGAATATCTCGCGCCATCAGGACGAGCCATACAAGCCCGAGGAGACAGCCATTTTCGGCATACAGAAAAAGAGCGAGCACTACTACATCACCACCGGCAACGTTATCGAAAACGCCAAGACAGAATCGCTCTGCGGCAAGCTCGACAAGATCAACAACCTCGACCAGGAGGAGCTCGACGCATTCTACCGCGAGGTGCTCAGCAACGGACAGCTGTCGTCGAAAGGTGGCGCGGGTCTCGGACTGATAGAGATGGCACGCAAGTCGGGCAACAAGCTGAAATACGCCCTCGAGACCATCAGCGATGTGATGTCGTATTTCTACCTTCACAGCAGCATCAACACCATCACACTCGGCGAGGCGCCCGAGCCGCCCGACAATTCGGCATATTCGCTCAAGTATATGACCGACCTGCACAAGTTCATTATCAAGCACAACATATTGCTGATATACAGCACAGTTTTCGACCAGGACAGCCTTCTGAGCCTTATCCAGATACTCAAGAGCCGCGCCGACACGCCCAACTTCCGCAAAAAGACCATCAGCCTGATGACCGAGATGCTGCAAAACATCATTCACCACGGCGACATCAACATCGGAGGCATTAAGGGCAGCAAGGGCATATTCTACATAGCCGAAAACGGCGGTCTCAACGAGCTGACCACCACCAACTATATCCAGAACTCATCTATTGAAAAGATAAAATCAAAGATAGACTATATCAACTCGCTTTCCGACGAGGAGCGCGAGGACTATTACAACGAGCGACTGTTCGACTTCCGTATGATCACCACCAAGGAGGCGGGTCTCGGATTCATAGAGATGCGCATCAAGAGCAAGCATCCTCTTGAATACTCGTTCCAAAAAGTGGACGACGAATACTCGCTGTTCAAGTTCACAATCCGACTCAAAAACAATTAAACCAATTCTCTGAAATTTAAGTATGGATTCTCTAACAATACAACACACCGACGAAACTCCCTCGGTAACGCTCGACAAGGCCAAGGGTGTTTTTCGCATAGCCGACAACTCGTATCCCGACGACGCACGCAAGTTTTTTGCGCCGGTGCTGGCATGGATCGAAAAATATTTTGAAGAGCCCAATCCCGAAACCGTGTTTGAGTTTGCCCTGTCGTACTTCAACACATCTAGTGCGAAGATTATCACCAAGATACTCAACATATTGAAAGAAAACAACACCAAAACCGCCGTAAAAGTAAGATGGTGCTACGAGGCCGACGACACCGACATGCAGAAGTCGGGAGTGCGCTATCAGCAGCTAAGCGGCGTTGATTTCGAATTTGTAGAGATAGAGAGTGTATAGTATAGCAAAAGCGGACACCTTGTAGGGTGTCCGCTTATTTTAATGTTCGGGCTTAGTCAGGGCTATTGGATCTCAACCTGGGTCTGAGTAACCTGATGAGCGGCCTTAGGCACTTTGATAGTGAGAATGCCGTTGGTGTAGCTGGCTGCAATAGCCGATGTGTCTACATCCTTGGGCAGTGTGAACGAGCGGCGGAAACTTCCGTAAGAATACTCTCTGCGGTAGACGTCAGACTTTGGGTCCTGTTCGTTCTGGGTTTCGCGCTCTGCCTCTATCGACAGCTCGTCGCGCAGGATATTCACCTTGAAATCTTTTTTCTCGTATCCCGGAGCGGCCATGTCGATTACAAAGTCGTTGTCGGTTTCGCTGATGTTTACCGGCGGAACGCAGTACTTCTTGTTTTGATAGAAGGGATAGAACATTCCATTGTCAAAAATGGAATCTGAATTGAATAATTTTTGTAACATATTAGCCTCCGTATTTAAATAGTTATGTGTTTTCATTTTTTTTAATTTTAATTGGTTCAACTTTCGATTACCGTTAGTTCAAACCCCGTACCAATGCCGAAAACGGGCTATTTTAATGACAAAATGTCAGTTTTTGTGACAATTAGTCAATGACAAAATGACAGATTTAATATTTGGATAATACATAAATTGCGAATACGGATAATCTGATATGATATGTATAAGTTGATAAAAAATTAAATAAAAAAATTGAACCTTATATTATATAATTGAGTATATTTGCCAATAGAATAAAAAGAGAGCAATGAAAAAATATTTAAGCATATTGTTGACGGCCTTGATTTCGCTTGCGGCGGCAATTTCGCAGGCACAGACTGGATACCGTTTTTACAATATAAATAAGACCAACGGACTCAGCAGCGACATTATCACGGCTGTAACCGAAGATGGCGACGGATTTATTTGGGTGGGCACCCAGACTGGACTTTTGCGCTACGACGGACAGACTTTTGTGGCAATCAACGATATCAACGACTCGCTCAACCTCGAAGGCAGCAATATCACCGACCTTAAAACCGACCACAATGGCGACCTCTGGATTGCCACCGACCACGGAATGTCGAAATTCAACATCAAGTCGGAGACTCTCACCAACCTAATCATCGACGAGGACACTCCTAATCCGAAGGCCAACTACCGCACCGACCGAATTTTTGTAACATCCGACAATAAGACCTACTTCTTCACCAGCGACGGCTATCTGTATGGCTACAACGAAGCTAATCAGATGGCTGAGTCTTGCGCCTACGACTTTTTCTCGCACAAGTCGGTCAAGACCTGTTTCTTAGACATCGACAACACCATCTGGGCTGTTGACCGCAACGCCTCCACAATCTACCACGTGTCGCTCGAAGGACGGATGTTAGACTCGCTCGAATGTGTGAGCAAATATCCTTTTCCGCTTGTAGAGGCTTACGCTTTTGTCAACAACGGCGACGGCACGGTGTGGATCGGCTCGTATGCCGGCATCTATCAGATTGATGTCGACAAGCACACTGTATCGCTCGTGGAGGAGATAGGGGGCAAGCCCCTGCCCAAGAGCATCAAGGCGTTTTATAAGCGCAGCAACGGCGACATCTGGATAGGCACCAACGCCGAGGAGCTATTTGTGGTAAACCGCAGCACCAATTTTGTGCAGATGATAGAGTCTGACCACAGCCAGCAGTCGGTGCGCAGGCTCAACAGCGTTACCGTAAACGTGATTTTTGAAGACAGCAACTCTATAATGTGGTTCGGCACATGGCACGGACTTTCGTTCATCGGTTTGAAAAATCCTATCAAGTTCGACGCCATAAGCTATCCTGAAAACGAGGCTATTTTGCGCCAAAACCAGATTTCGTCGATCTGCCAGGCTCCCGACGGCACGTTGGCTATCGGTAGCGACGGCGGCGGAATAATTTTTTGGGACGGCGTTAGCAGCCGCCGTTTCGGCGGTTATACCGAAAATACGTCGAACAGCAAGATGCGCTCTTCGTCGGTGCTGGCTATGGCATACGACAAGGATGGCAACCTCTGGGCGGGCGGATACAACAATCCTTTGGTGAAGATATATCCCGACCGCAAGACTTCGGAGTCGTACAGCCTTGTGAATGTAATCAAAGGTGTTACCAGCGACTTTATTGCCGACATTCTTGTAGACTATCAGAACCGCATCTGGGTGCTTACCAACGGTGCGGGACTTCTTAATTTTGATCCCAAGACCAAGACCTTTACCCGTGTGCTGAGCGACTCCCGCCTTGTGGAGCCGGTGAGCATGTACGGCACGTGTCTCGAAGAGGGTCCCGACAACACGATTCTTGTGGGCACTTACGCAGGTATGTTTGTCTACTATCCCGACCAGGACATTATCGAAAACTACTCATACAGCTACGGTTCGGAATACAGCATTTCGCACAATGTGGTATACGACATTATGCGCGATTCGCACCATCGTGTGTGGGTGGCCACAGCGGCAGGCGTCGACCGTTTGGATGTTCGTCGTGGTATTTTTACCCATTACGACGGAGGCGGACTGCTAAAAAACAAGATTTGCACCAACATTATCGAAGATGTGGCTCACGACATCTGGATTACCACCAACAGCGGATTGTTGAAATTCAATCCCGAGGTCAACGTGGTGGCTCGCCTTTACGACACCGACGACGGACTTCTTTCGCTTAGCTTTGAGAAACATGCCTCGCTTGTTACCAAGGAAGGCACTATATATTTCGGCACGCATGACGGCGTGGTGTTTTTCAACACTGTGAATGTGAAATCCATCACCAACGTGCCCAAGCCGGTGATTTCGAGCCTGCTGATGAGCTACAACCGTGTGTCGCCAGGCGACGAGACCCAGATTCTCGACAGCTCTATTATCTGCACCAACGAGATAGAGCTTTCGTGGCGCGACGCATTCTCGTTTGAGTTCTCCGTTTTGGATTATCTCTACGGCAAAAATACCAAGTTCTTCTACCGTCTCGACGGATACAACAACCAGTGGACAGCCATCGGCCTTCGCCGCGAGATTGGATTCACCAACCTCGACCCGGGACGATACACCCTCCGCATAGTGGCAGAAAACTCCGACCGTATGCGCAGCGAGGAGCGCACTCTTGTAATCAAGATCCGTCCGCCGTGGTACAGAACCAAGTTGGCGATTGTATGCTTTATCTCGCTCTGCCTGTTGATTTTGTGGCTGATACACCTGCTAAGGGTTCACCGTATGCGCAGCCGTCAGATGGAACTTGAGGAGCAGGTAGAGAGCCGCACCATAGAGCTGATGAGTCTCAACGCAATGCTCGAGCAGCGCAGCGAGGAGATGAAGCAGCAGAACGAGGAGATACAGTCGCAGCGCGACGAGCTCTTTGAGAAGAACAACCAGCTGCACACCAGCCGCGCCGAGATTCAAAAATCGTATGAGCGACTATTGGAACTCAGCGAATTAGACAAGCAGATATCCGAATCTACCGACACCGAGGCAATTTTGCAGACGCTCTACCAGAACAAGGTGGTGCCGTTGGCAGGATGCGGACTATGCGTGTGCAAGCGTTCCAAGAAGAAAAATATGGTGGAGTTCTCCAAGTATATTCAGGACGGACAGACCTGGGAACTTGAGGACGAAAAAATCTCGGAGCTTATCGACCCCTTGACAGCCGCCTGTTTCGACACCCACAACGAGGTGATAGCCGACAACTCGTCGGTATACGAAGTAACTATGTTCCTTGCCGAGATGGGCTACCGCACCTGCGTGCGCATACCGTTGTTCAGCGGCGGCGACGTGTCGGCGGTGATGATTATCAACAGTCCCAAGGAAAACGCATTCTCCAAAAACGACATAGCCATATTCAAAGTGATAGCCTCGTACAGCGAGATTGTGCTTGAGAAAGCCGACGCATATTCGCAGATCAAGTCGAAAAACGTGGCTATCAACGGCAGCATTTCATACGCCAAAACCATTCAGCAGCTGTTGCTGTCGCAAATCGACGACTTCAACAAATACTTCAACGCCGAAGTGCTCTACCGTCCCAAGGACATCGTTTCGGGCGACTACATCTGGCAGTGCGTGGTAAAAGCCAACGACGGTTTCAAGGTGTTCTGCGCAGTGGTAGACTGCACCGGACACGGCGTGCCGGGTGCGTTTATGAGCTTGATTTCGAGCAGCATTCTCCGCGAAAATATCAAGCTAAAACAGATTTACGAGCCTAAGGACATACTTACAGCCGTTTCGGAAACTACATCCAAGGTGCTTCGTCAGGAGAACGGCGAAAACAAGGACGGTATGGATATGTCGCTCTGCCGTTTCGACGTTGACAGCCAAGGCAATATGTCGCAGTTTGTATATTCAGGCGCAAAATGTCCGATACTTTTCCGCCGCAAAAGCAGCAGCGAGTGCGTGATGATACCCGCCGACCGCATATCCATAGCGGGAGGTGTGCGCCGTCTGTCGGAAAACAGGCTGGAGTTTACTCAGCAGGTGTTTGAGATAGTTCCAGGCGACCTTATCTATATGTACAGCGACGGCATTATCGACCAGAGCAACCAGGAGCGCACAAGATTCGGACGCAAACGTCTTATTGCGAGTGTCAACAACGCCGCATCGCTCTCGCCCGACAAGCAGAAAGAGCAGATAGAGAAAGACCTCGACGCATTCTCGATAGGCACCGAGCAGCGCGACGACATCACACTGCTTATCCTCCAAGTACGCGACAAGGTGGTAGATGTACGAGAGAGCTAGAACCTCGAACCCTTGAAATCCAAGTCGGGAACGTAGATCCAGTTTCCCTTTTGATACATATAGCCGTCGAAACTGCCGTCGGGACCTCTGAACTTGGGGTTGCCGTTGTATTCGGGCGGAATAGTCATGTGGTCAGCCACAAACATCTTCAAACGCTTGTCGAAACGCAGGCACATAACGGCACGTTCGGTAAACTCAAAAATCAGACGTTCGCATGTGCGTTTGTGCTCGTCGGTGAAATATCCTCCGAAATAAACTGTTCCGTTGTCCTTTACGCGGATCTGTTCCAACACCTTGCGGTTGATGAATAGGTCGCCTCCGTCCCATCCTGCCAGGGCGTAGATGTTGCTCTTCTTGCCTCCGAGCTGCACCATTTCGTAGTAGATAGCGCCGTACCAGTTCGCCGCCTCCATTTCGGTTTCGCCCGGTCTTGGTGTCTCGTCCTTCTTGTCTACAAGTCTGGTGGTTACCGTTTCGCCGTCCTGGCTTTTGGCTTGAACAAAACCGTAGTAAGAGTATTTGCCCTCGGAGTTCTGAATGCCCCACGAGAATATTCTCAGCTTGTTGTCCACGGTGGCGAGTACCGAAATAGGCTTGATGTCGCCAAAGGCTACGGTCATAGCGTCGTCTTGGGTGATGGCGGCTTCGAATGTTTCTACGGCTTGTGCGGCGTAGATAGAGCGCAAGGAGTCGTTGTCGGCCTTCTGAGCCTGCTCTATCAGCGATGCGGCAGAACTTGCCTGACGTTCTATATCGCTCTGTGCCAGGCAGGTGGCTGCTGTCAAAAAGGGAATTATTGCTAAAAGTTTCTTCATTTTGTGCGTTTTTTTGGTTGTTTAACGTAATAGGTCTTAAAAGTTATTGCAAAGTAATGCAAAAAAATACTTATCTTTGCTACAAATTAGCAAACTTTATCGGATATGAAACTAAGATGCATGGTAATTGACGACGAGCCACCGGCAGTGCGGCTTATCCAGAGTTTTATTGACCGTACCGAGGCGCTCGAATGCGTTGGAGGCTACACCGACAGCGTGGAGGCTGTGCAGAAGATAGCGCAGAATCCTCCCGACGTGCTTTTTTTGGACATCCAGATGCCCGATTTGGACGGAATGCAGCTGTCGAAGATGGTGCCGCCCGAAACCAAGATAGTGTTTACCACCGCCTACAAGGAGTATGCGTTCGACAGTTACGACGTGAGCGCAATCGACTATCTGCTCAAACCTGTCAGCTATGCCAAGTTTCTAAAAGCCGTGCAGAAGTGTCAGGAGTGGTACGAGATGAAAAACGCATCCTCGCAGACCGAATCTGCGCCGTCGACCGCAGCGCCCTCGGCACAGAACTCCGGCGCGGTGTTTATCAAGAGCGACTCGCTGCTGGTGCGTATCGACATTTCGGAGATACTGTATGTGTGCGCGTTGAAAGACTACGTGCGCTTTGTGTTCGACAGCGGACGCAAGCCCATCATCTCGCTAATGACGATGAAAAACGTGGAACAGATACTTCCGTCAGACAGCTTTATCCGTGTAAGCCGCTCGTACATAGTTTCTTTGAACAAAATACGCTCGGTAGATAAAAACAACTGCATCTACATCGGCGACGAGGTGGTGCGCGTTACCGACGTATACAGCGACCAGTTTAAGAAGTTTATCGGCGGCTGATAATCAGATTGTTGGCAATGTCGGGCTTGCCCTTTGAACCGATACGTTCAAGGTTGAGTTCGGGCGTTTTTTGACCTCGTTTGGCAATTACTGGCTGTCCGCCGTTGGCAATCAGCGAAATAGCCTTGGCAAACAGTTCCTCGTCCTCGCTGCCGAGTTCTCCGTTGTAAGTATCCTTTATGTAATAGTCGGGAACGAATCCCTCTTTGAAATTCATTTCGCCTTTGGCGTTTTTGCAGCAGGCAATTACAAGATATACAGCCCATTCGGAGTAGTCGATGCCGTCGTCGTCGGTGCCGTGATCGTCCTCGTCGTTGAGCAGAATGTTTGAGGTGAATTTGCCGTAGGTGGTGTCGCCGATGATTGTGACGTCCATATACGGGCTCAATCCCGAAATCAGTTCCTCGCTTGCCGACGCGGTGTTGTGCGAAGTTATCACATACAGCTTGTCGATGTTGAGATGGGTCTCCTGCTCGGTAAAAGTGGAGAACGTGGGTATGCCCTGCTGTTTGTAGTATGTTGTAAGATTCTGGTTCATATCCTCGTAGATAAACACGTCGCCCTCGTTGGCCTTGGGCACAAGCATAGAGGCGAGACAGGTGAGCGTGTTGACATATCCTCCGCCGTTGAGCCTGAGGTCGATAACCAGGTCGGTAACGTTTTCGGCGGCAAGTTGCGCCATAGCTTTTTTTACCGAAACGGTGTCATCGTCGAAACTGTCGTAGAGGAAATATCCGATATTGTGGCTGTTGACCTGGTGGGTGGACACCTTAAGCACAGAGTTGATGTCCATATCGCGCTTGGTGATGTAAGGCGACGTGGTCTCCTCGCCGTTGTATTCGAGTTTGCCGTCCACAAGCTGAACCTTGGAGTAGGTGAGGGTGTATCCGTTCTGATCAAGCAGGGCTGCATAGTTGTTTTTGTTGAGGGTGGTTCCGTTTACAGCCTTGATAACGCATCCACGTGTGATGCCAGCCTCGGCAGCCGGTGAGTTTTCGTACACATAGTTGACCATAGCCACCACGCCGTTCTCATGGTAGCGGTCGCGGTAAATCTCCAGGTCGAGTCCGTCGGTGCGGTATTCGTTGTTAAACAGGCTGTTGACTTCGGAATAGTTGTTTACCACCACCGAAAATCGGTCGTCCTTGTGCCTGAAAGATTCAAAAAGTTCGTACGGAGTGCCGAACTTGGTTACGTCGAGACGCGAAGGCACATTCTCGTTCCAATAATAAAGGTCGAAGCACGTTTCCCAAACGAACTGGTGTATGGTGTAGTCCCTGCCGTTGCGGTGGTTGTATGGTTCAAAGTCGTCGTTGTCGTTTCGGCTGCATCCCGCCAGAACTATGGCAGCCAGGAGTATGTAAGAGAATAATTTTTTCATCGTTTAATCAGGTTTTTTATTTCTTCACAATTTTACGGAATTTATCGACTCCAATGTTGCCAAAATCAGTTAAAAAAGTTAAATATTTATAAAACCGCGGGCAATGAGGCAACAGCGGAGCCTCTTATGGAGTTTATGTTGTATATTTGCTTACTCAAAAAACTAATTACGTACTACAATGATTAAAAGACTTCTACTTATCACGCTTGTATTCTCAATAGCAAGCGCCAGCGCCCAAAACGACGATTGGTTCGACAAGAACGGCAACATCCTGCCCAAATATTTAGACGACAACGGACTGCTCTCCGACGAGTACCTTGCCGACGCATACGAGTTCACATCTGTAGACGAGGCTCTTGCCAATCCGTTGAGAGTGATTAAATTGAACCTTTCGGAAAAGGATCTTGAAGAGTTTCCCGCTGAGATAGTGCAGTGCCACAACCTGCATGTGCTTGACCTCAGCGGCAACAAGCTTACAACCCTGCCGCAAGAGATGTCGATGCTGCCCAACCTGCAGTATCTGGTGCTCAGCCGCAACTCCATAGCCGAAGTGCCTGCGGAGATAGGAATGCTCAAAAACCTTCTGATGCTCGACCTTGGCGGCAACAAGCTCAAAACATTGCCCGAAGAGGTATGCTCGCTCGAAAACCTTCAGAATATCGTTCTCGACGAAAACCATCTGACATCGCTGCCGCAGTCGATTGGCTCTTTGACAAAGCTTTACAACCTATCAGCCAATCACAACAAGATTACGCAGCTGCCCGAATCGATAGGATCGCTTGCCGAGCTGCAGAGCCTGGACCTCTCCGACAACCTTATCACATCGCTGCCATTGTCGTTTAGCAGCTTGCAGGCTATGATGATTTGCGACCTTCACGGCAACGCTATCAAAGTGCTCGACAACACCATCTGCGACCTCAAACAGCTGCCGTTTCTCAATCTATCTAACAATATCATCACCACGCTGCCCAAAAACCTGGGCAAGATGGCGTTTATGCAGATGCTCGACCTGAGCAAAAACCAGATAGCCGCGTTGCCCTCGTCGGTGGGCGACTTGTCGATGCTGCAGCAGCTCGACCTTACCGATAATAATATAAAGGTGCTGCCAAAGACTATTGGCAAGCTTACATTTATTTCGAGCATAGTGCTCACCGGCAACGACCTTTCGGCTGCTGAAATCGAAAAAGCAAAAAAACTTCCAAATAATTCATCAATAACGTTTTAACACAATGAAAATTCGTACAGGAATAGGATTCGACGTACACCAGCTTGCCGACGGCATTCCGTTTTTTGTCGGCGGTATCAAAATAGAACACACCAAAGGCGCGGTAGGACATAGCGATGCCGACTGCCTTATCCACGCCATCTGCGACGCTCTGCTCGGTGCTGCCAATATGCGCGACATTGGCTATCATTTTCCCGACACCGACCCGCAATACAAGGGCATAGATTCAAAAATTCTTTTGCGCAAGACCTGCGAGATAATCCGCAACGCTGGATACTCCATATCCAACGTGGATAGCGTTATCTGTCTGCAAAAACCCAAAATCAAGGACTATATTCCTCAGATGCAGAAGGTTTTAGCCGAAGTGATGACCCTCGACCCCGACGATGTTTCCGTCAAAGCCACCACCACCGAACACCTTGGTTACACGGGTAGGGAAGAGGGAATAGCTTGCTATGCTAATGTATTAATTTATAAATAGCGTTTAGTTAACTTTGCTTTGTTATTTTTGCGAACAAAAAAATAACAAAAGTGGACTACTCAGACCGTACTAAAGAACTTGCTACCAAGAAGATAAACTCGCTTCTGTGGGCTTATGCACTGCCTTCGATTATTAGTCAGATAATAGCATCGCTCTACAACGTTACCGACCGTATGTGCATAGGTCAAGGTGTTGATTCTATGGCTATTTCGGGATTAACTATCACATTCCCATTTATGAACATTATCCACGCCTTTGGCGCACTTGTGGGTGTGGGCGCAAGTGCAAGAATGTCGATTGTGCTTGGCAAAAAAGATATCAATTGGGCAGAAAATATTCTTGGCAATGCCGTCTACCTTACCTTTGTGTTTGGTGCGCTGTTTATGACGGCGGGTTATCTCTATATCGACGACATTCTTTTGTTGCTTGGAGCAACGCCGCTTAATGTTGGCTATGCACGTGAGTATATGCTTATTGTGCTGCCCGGAATGTTTTTTACCACACTGAGTTACAACCTTACAGGAATGATACGTTCCTCAGGTTACCCAAAAAAATCGATGTATATTTTGGGTGGCGGCGCGGTGCTCAACATCATTCTCGACCTTTTGTTTATATTCGTGTTTAAACTCGGTATAGCAGGAGCAGCGTGGGCAACCACAATTTCGATGGTGGCAACGGCGGTGGCATCGGTTTGGCATTTTGTAAAGAAAGACTCGTTTATTCGCTTCCGCCGACACGCTTGGCAGCCTAAGTTCTATATTTTTAGAAACATACTGTTGATAGGTATGAGTCCGTTTTTGATGAACCTTGCCGCAGCGGGTGTGGTAGCCATGTTGAACCGTCAGATAACCGTTTATGGCGGCGAAAATGCGGTTTCGGCAT
Source organism: Bacteroidales bacterium (assembly GCA_017645985.1). Classification (GTDB taxonomy): domain Bacteria; phylum Bacteroidota; class Bacteroidia; order Bacteroidales; family UBA3824; genus UBA3824. The sequence goes on from JAGCNK010000152.1 coordinate 14,402, forward strand.
ACGGCATTATGAATAGTTTTGGCAATATGGGTGTGCTTATAATCCTTGGTATATGTCAGGGAATGCAGCCAATAGCGGGTTACAATTACGGTGCAGGATTAAAAGACCGTCTCAAAGAGGTGCTTTTCCTTTCGATGAAGATTAATATGATAATCGGTTTGGCGGG
>JAGCNK010000153.1 GCA_017645985.1 Bacteroidales bacterium
AGTAGCGAGACCCGGGATTGAACCGGGGACCTTATGATTATGAATCATACGCTCTAACCAGCTGAGCTATCTCGCCATCATGTCAAATGCCTTCGTTTAAGACGGTGCAAAGGTAGATATAAATTTCGTTTCTGCAAGTTTTAAATCATAAAATTATTTATTTTTTCTCCATTTTTTTTCAAAATAAAAACAATCATCTATCAATCAAATTTTTACAACCGCAAAATAATCGCAAAGAAAAACACCAAGACAGCACTTCGGTACAAAAATTGCAAAATAATTAAAAAAATCGCGTCAAAATTTTATTATTTCGCAAATCTGCATTATATTGCATTGTTTTTTGTACTGACTGAATTATGAAATTAAAGACGAAGCTACCGTTGTTTACATCTGTTACAGTGTTGACCTCAATACTGCTAATCGCGCTGTACTCTATCAACAGCTTCAGAACCAACGCCGAAAACGATATCCAGAAGTTTCGCAGCGACGAGACCGAGATGCTTACCAAGCAGCTCAAAGACATCGTAAACATAGCCTACGACATGATCGACCACTCTTACCATTCGAGCAACGAGGTGGGCGTGCGCGAAAACTACGGTTTCGACCAGACCGACACTATCGAGGACGAGATGGTGAAAAAAATTGCGATGAACACCCTCAAAATCACTCTCGAAAACCTCCGCGTGCTGCGCTACGGCGTCGACGGATACCTCTGGATCAACGAATACGACCCGCCCTACGTGGTAGTAATGCACGCATCAATGCCCGCACTCGAAGGCGACCCGCACGTGTTTTACGTGGGCGACACCGACGAGAACGTGTACGACGCTTACGCCGACTGCATCAGAGCCAACAACGGCGAAGGCATCCTCAAATACCAGTTCTACAAGCCTGAAACCGGCGAGTGGCTCAACAAGATTTCGTTCATCAAGCTATACGAACCGCTCGGATGGGTTATCGGTACTGGTGTGTACGAGGACTATATCGACGAGCTGGTGAAAGACAAGACCGACGACCTCAACAAACGAATCTCCACCCTTGTGGAATTTACCATTATAATAGGTGTGCTCCTTATCCTTATAGCTACCGTGGTGTTGTACTACTTCGGAAACAGTATCACGCAGCCTATCAAAATGATTGAGACGCAGCTGTACCAGATGTCGCAAGGTCTTGTGGTGAAGAAGCTTACGCTTAACCGTAGCGACGAAATCGGACAGATGAAAAAATCGCTCGACGCACTTATCGACGGTTTCGCATCGTACGCCGGATTTGCCCGACAGATTGGTATGGGCAACCTCGACAGCGAATTTACACTGCTCTCCAACAAAGACAACCTTGGCAACTCGCTGTTGGACATGCGCGAGTCGTTGCGCAAGGCACGTGAGGAGGAGGAACGCCGAAAAGAGGAGAACAAACGCCGCCAGTGGGCTGCCGAAGGTCTCGCGGTGCTCGGCGACATCATCCGTATGGGTTCGGGCAACGAAAGCCAGATGCCCACCGAACTGCTCAAAAAGCTTTCGGAATACGTGGACGCACAGATGGGCGGCATTTTTGTGCTCAACGACCGCGACAAAGACGACATCTATCTCGAACAGGTGGCCACCATTGCCTACCAAAAGAGCAAATATGTTAAACGCAAACTCTATCCGGGCGATGGTCTTGTAGGTCAATGCTACTTAGAAAAAGAAAAAATCTACATGACCAAACTTCCCGACAAATATATAGAACTACACTCAGGACTCGGCGATGCCAATCCGCAAAACCTACTGCTCGTGCCGCTCATTATGGAAGAAAAAGTGCTCGGAGTATTGGAAATAGCCTCCACACACATATTCCAAGACTATCAGGTAGACTTTATCGAGAGGGTTTCGCAATCGTTGGCTATTGCCATAGCATCTTCGCGTATCTCATCGTCGGCTACAGAAGAAGCGGAAGTAATGATGTAGCGCAACAAAGCTGCAGCTGCAACTATCTGAATTATTTACACAAACCAACGGCAGCAAAAAAAAATCCATCAAAACAGAAAAAAAATACCCAAATAATTTGCAGCGTTTAAAAAAGCCTATTATCTTTGCACCGTTTTTAAAACAAACACCATCGGGGTGTAGCGCAGTTGGCTAGCGTACTTGCATGGGGTGCAAGTGGTCAAGAGTTCGAGTCTCTTCACTCCGACAAGCCGTCAAATTAATTGACGGCTTTTTTTGTGCCCATTATTTTCGGTTTTTGTCGGATATTCCTATTTTTGCCTCACATAAAAAACTATTCACCAACGATATAACTAAACAACAATATGA
>JAGCNK010000154.1 GCA_017645985.1 Bacteroidales bacterium
ACGTCTTGATATCGGCGTTAATTTTGGCGCAGGTGTAGATATATCAAGACTTTATGTGGGTGTTATCTACGAACTCGGGTTCTTAAAAATCAGAGACTCTAAAGAGCGAGTTATAAAACCCAACTGCCTGATGTTCAACGTGGGATATTATCTATAGCTTGATAATATTGTTGCGTATAGCGTACTTGATAAGGTCAACGCTGCTTTTGAGGTTGAGCTTCTGCATGATGTGGTTCTTGTGGGTCTCCACGGTGCGCACGCTGATAAACAGCTGGTCTGCAATCTCCTGGTTGCTCTGACCGTCGCCCCAGAGCTTGAGAATCTCTATCTGGCGGCTGCTGAGGTGCTGCGAGTCGTCGTTGTACTCGTCGTTTTCGTCGGCGTCGGCGCCCACTGTGCCAATAAAGCGTTTCAGCAGGATGTGTGTGATAGATTCGCTGTAATAGTCGTGACCGCCGCGTATGGTGTAGATAGCCTGCAGGAGGTCAGCCGCTTCGGTGTCGATAGATAGGAATCCCTTTGCACCCGACTTGATGGTCTTGGCCACAATGTCGTCTTTTTTTGCGTCGCTCATTACGAGAATCGCTGTTTTGGGAAACTTCATCTTTAGCGAAATGATCAGGTCAACGTCGTTGTGCGAAATATCCACAAAGTAGAGGATGAGCACGTTGACAATCCTGTTAGCCATTTTCTGCATCAGGGTTTCCTTGTCGTTGGCGGTGAATACCGGCTTGATTTCGCTGCTCTGTTGCAAATATACTTCGAGACACTGCAAGATGAGCTTGTGTTGGTGGTAAATGGCGACGTTTATCATATTCTTTAATTTTTTATTTTTCACAAAGTAAAAAAAAAAAATGCAAAAAACAGATACATACTACCAAAAATTACGTTAATAACTTATATTTGCAATATGTTGCAACCCTTAAAATCGCTCTTTTACAACAGTTTTAAGGGTATGATTTTTGCAGTCAATAAGGTATATTTAAAATTTAAAACAGTATTTATCGGTATGAAAACTACACATAAACTTCTACTTGCACTGTTTGCGGCGGCTACGGTCGGATGTTTCGACAACCAGGAACTCGAACCCCCGCAGATGACTCTCAGCTACGATCCCGAGGAATATATCAACTATTCTTGGCGCAATCCCGTGGCTATCAACGTGACAATCTCGAGCGAAGAGGATATCGAACGTTTTGTTATGGAGTCGAAGCCTGCTTGGTGGGGCGTTGACACCACTTTTCCCCCGTACACTCATTACGCCAATTTCGACGTGCCAATCAAGGTGGCAAAAGGTAAAATAATATCCGACTCAGTGGCGATACTCACATTCCGCGCATACTGCAACGGTTTGTGCAACGAGCAGTTCCGCAAGTTGAAATACGAAATACAATATCCCGAAATAGATTCGTTTGATGTTGAGATGAGTCCCGACCCCATCAACGGCAACTGTCTGTTGAGTATAGAAGACAAGGAGGCGTTTAAATACACCGAATACCGCAACCGCAATTTCGACCTTGTGCTGGTAAAAGAAGACAGAACACTCTGGCGCAATTTCGGTTTAGGATTCGCAAGTCCCGACGCCGAGAAATATCTGTTTAACTATTTCGAATACCGTGTTCCTGATTATGAATACAACGATGAACTTACAAACTTGCATCTGCGCAAGTCGATTACATACAAATATTCTGACCATTCCAAATCGTTCGACGACCTAACTCCGAAGATGATAGACGAGGACGAGCGTTGGCCTGAAAGCTATCTTGGCGACGACGAAGGTCTGGGCAGGGGTCTCAGCAACCTTGAGCTGCAGACTCTTTATAAGGTGAAACTTCAGAACGGCAAAAAAGCTGTGCTGCGCATCACCGAGCTGCAAAACTACGACAGCCAGTATCCCACAGTGGTGATGACCGTTTATTATCAGAAATAGGGTTATCCCTTGTAAAAATACCTACCCATATCCTGTGTGATGTCGCCGTACTGAATGGCGCGGTTTGGACAGCGGTGGATGCACGAAAGGCATTTGACGCAGTGTCCAAGCCAATGGGGACGGTCGTTTTGCATATCGATGTTTTTTTCGGGACACTGTTTGGCGCACAGTCCGCAGCCGGTGCAGGTGTCTTCGGCAAAGAATTTCTTGTCGCCCATAGTAAAAGCCATAAACAGCGGATAGAGTATCCTTCCTTTGAGAAAAGGCTTTTTGCCGCGCACATAATGCTCGTAGTCGCTGCCTGTGCTTATGGCTTCGGCAATGCGTGCTAACTCGGGGTCGGCATTTCTAAGTTTCTGGTCTTTAAGCACCTCGGCGTCAGTGCCGAAACCCTTCATCACAATATATGTGTTGGGCATCTGCACCGAATACACATTGCTGCATGTTATGTTGTTGCGGCGTTTGAGCAGGCTCTTCACCTGTTTGTCGGCAGTGCCGCAGGTGTCGCCGCAGGTTACCACGCAGTATGCTTTTTGTCCGCTGTAGTCCTTGAAACGCACATTCTTCAGAAATCTTGCCATAGATTTTGCCAGTCCCCACGAGTGTACGGGGCAAACTATTCCCAAGTAGTTTTCGCCTTTGAGCGAAATCTCCACACCTTTATATATATTGTCGTAAAAGTCGGCTATGTTTGTCACTTTGTCGCCGAGCAGTTGCGCGAGCTTTTTGGCGGCGTGTGCCGAATTGCCAGTGCCAGAAAAATAAAATATCATTTTTTGAATAAAAAGTATTTACAAAATCAACTACAAATGTAACGCTTTTTTTTTAACTTCGCCAAAAAATATTAAACGTACATCTTTTATGAAGAAAGTAGCAGTATTCCCCGGATCGTTCGACCCCCTGACTGTGGGTCACGAATCTTTGATACTCAGGGGATTAGAAATATTCGACGAGATAATTGTGGCGGTAGGCATCAACAACGACAAGCGTGGATTCCTGCCCGTAGAAAAACGTCTCGAACTCATCAAGTCGGTGTTTGCCGGACGCGACCGCATCATCGTGAAGACCTACAGCAATCTTACCGTCGATTTCTGTATCGAAAACAACGCCACGCACATTCTCAGGGGTCTGCGCACCTCTGCCGACTTTGAATACGAACGAGCCATCGCCCAGGTAAACCGTCTGATGAAGCCCGAGGTCGACTCGGTTTTCCTTCTTTCGCATCCCGAGTACAGCAGCGTGAGCAGCTCGCTCGTGCGCGAGATAGTGCAATACAAAGGCGACGCCCGCAAGTTTTTGCCCGAAGGTATCGATTTTGAATATTTCTTTGGCTACAATCCCGAAAATCAGTAGGTTATGGATATTCATCATTGCGATTTGTGTCCGCGCCAGTGCGGCGTTGACCGTGCTGTGTCTACAGGTTTTTGCGGCATCGACCACCGTCCGCACATTGCCGAAATATGCGTTCACCGTGGCGAAGAACCCGTCCTGGGCGGGGGTAGGGGAGTGTGCAACGTCTTTTTCTCGTCGTGCAACCTCAGGTGCGTGTTTTGTCAGAACTACGAAATCAGCCAGCAGGCTGTAAGCAAAAAGGAGATTACCACCATATCCGACGCCGCCACACGCATAGCCTCGATACTCTGCTCCGAAAACATCGACACCGTGGGCTTTGTGTCGCCAAGCCATCAGGCGCTGCAGATGAAATGCATCATCGACCTTCTCCGCCGCCGTGGGTTCAATCCCACAATCGTTTACAACACCAACGGCTACGACAGCGTGGAGACCCTCCGCGAGCTTGAAGGCTACGTGGACATTTATCTGCCCGACTTCAAATACGCCTCCGATGACATCGCTGTAAAATACTCGTCTGCCCCCGGCTACTCAGCCACAGCCCTCGCTGCCATCAAGGAGATGTACCGACAGAAGGGCGACGCCCTGACGCTCGACGCCGACGGCACTGCCCGAAGCGGAATTATTATTCGTCATTTGGTGCTTCCAGGCAACGTTTTCAACTCAATCAACGTATTAAAGAAAGTTGCGTATGATATTTCGCCCGATATACACATCAGCTTGATGTCGCAATATTATCCCGAATTCAAAGCAACGAATGATGAGAAACTCGGCAAGCTGGTTTCACAAAAAGAGTATTTTAAGGTAACCGAAGCCGCCGAAACACTCGGACTTGTTAACGGATGGGTGCAGCAGCTGGACAGCAACAAGGTCTACCGTCCCGATTTCAGCCGCGAGGGAAGCCCTTTTGAAAAAAAATAGTCTGATTTTTTAAAAAAATCAAAAAAATAATTGCTTTTTTCGATTATTTGCACGATATTTGGAAAAATTTGTATAGAAACCATTTAACACCTTAAATAACTATGGCATTTAGATTCAGAGACCTCAAAGTAGTTGGCAAAATAACTACGATATTCATAGTGGTTGTAACGCTTTTGCTTATAACGTGTGTCCTTATGTACATGCGAAACGAGTCTTCGCAGGAGAACATCAAGAACGTGTCGGAGGAAGTGCTTCCTCAGAACAAGTTGAGCCAGGAGATAACCACCAACATCCTTTTGGCACTTGTGGAGCAGCAAAGAATTTTTGCTAACAACACCAGCACGTCGAGCATCAGCGTCGGCGGCTCGCAGTATCTCGACAATGCCCGTAAGGCTATCGACCAGCTTTACAACAACGCCACCCACGAACAGCGCAAAATCTGCGACAACCTTAAGAACGACCTCAAAGATTACGAGGCTCTTGTTAATTTGGCTATATCCAAATATGCTGAGAAAAACGAGGTTTACGACGATCTCGAGCTTTTGAAGCAGGACTTTTACCGCGACCTTGAGGACATCCGCGAGGCCATCACTCGTGTTAATCCCCAGAAATCTAACGAGCACGCCAAACGCATCCTTCTTATTTCGGAAACTATCCGCATTATCGAGGGTGCCAAGGGCAAGATGGAAGACCAGGCCCTCGTGTCGGGACTTATCGGAAACGTTAAAGCCAATATGGCGCAGATTCATTCGTTCTCAAGCACATACGGTTGCCAGCGTTATGCCAACGACGCAATCAAGCTGATGCAGAAATACATTCAGCGCACTCCCGACTACTATACCGCCCGCGACTCATACAACACCACGATAGCACAGGTGATTTCGTCAGGAAAGGTCATCACCGACAACGCTCAGAAGATTGGCGACTTGTCGATGAACACCACCAAAAAGTCGTTCGGACTGGTTAACGAGAATTTCAAGGCTATGTACATCACCTTCGGCGTGGCTGTAGGCTTTATCATCTTCCTCTGCGTGTTCTTCTGTCTCTTGCTCTCAAACCGCATCGGACTCCGTTCGCGCAAGGCTTTGGAGGGTGTTCACCACCTTACCGAAGGCGACCTTACGCAAACCGTGGATGTCAACACCAAAGACGAGTTCGGACAGGTGGCTGAGAGCGTTAACGCTATGTCGGCTAAACTTCGCGGCATAGTTAGCGGCATTGCCGAAAACGCCGAGGCTATCACCATCAACAGCGCCGAGATTGCCAACGCATCGCAGGAGCTCAGCCAGAATGCCGGCACACAGGCCGCATCTGCCGAGGAGGTTTCTTCATCAATAGAGCAGATGACCGCAGGCATCAGCCAGAACAGCGACAACGCACGCGAAACCGAACGCATTGCGCAGAAGGCTCTCGAAAGCATCCGCGAAAGCAGCATAGCCAGCCAGCAGAGTATGGCGGCAATGAAGGATATCGCAGGCAAGATTTCAATCATCGACGAGATAGCATTCCAGACCAACATTCTCGCACTCAACGCCGCAGTGGAGGCCGCCCGTGCCGGAGAGCAGGGCAAAGGTTTCGCAGTGGTGGCTGCCGAGGTGCGCAAGCTCGCCGAGCGTAGCGCAACAGCCGCATCGGAAATCGACAAGGTGTCGAAAGAGGGCGTAACTATCAGCGAGAACGCAGAGCGTCTGCTCAAAAACATCATCCCCGACATCGAGAAAACTGCCGCCCTTGTGCGTGAAATCGCAGCCGCAAGTTCCGAGCAGTCTGCCGGCATCGGTCAGATCAACCTGGCTGTTCAGCAGCTCAACAATATCACTCAGAAATACGCAGCCTCTGCCGAGGAGCTCGCCGCCACAAGCGAACAGCTCGCATCCAAGAGCGAGGAACTCAAGCAGTCGATCAAGTTCTTCAAAACCGGTGATGACGCCGCCGCCAAAAAGCCCGCCGCCGCACCCAAACAGTCGAAACTTGTGCAGTCAAAACCTGCGCCCGCACCTAAGACCACATACCGTCATACAACCACAAGACCTCAGGTGGCTTCCTCTAAAGCCGCCGCGCAGGAAAACAAGCAGGTGCCCATCACACCGCGTGTGGTCAAGCCGCAAGTGCAGCCGCAGCCACAGCCGCGTTTACATCAGCCGGCAGCCGACAACTCCTCCAACAATTACAACAAAGGCACTTTTATCAACCTGAAAGACAACGCTAAAGACTCAGATTACGAAAGATTTTAGAAAAAAACTTGTTTGAATAGCTTTTTAGATACAGATTTGCAAGATTTTTGCTTATCTGTTATCGATATACACATATTAAAAAAAACTTTAACGCTTAAAATATGTTTAATTTAAAGAATCTGTCAGTAGGTAAAAAAATTGCGACAATATTCTTTTGTATTGTTGTTTTGCTTTTGATAACGGTGTTGTTGATGTTTTACCGGGGACGTGCTTCGGAAACCAATATCAATAACGTGGCGGAAGAGATGCTTCCGCAAAACCGTCTGTGTCAAGAAATCACCACAAATATCCTTCTTGCTATGCGCGAGCAGCAGTCGCTGTTTGTGTCGTTTAGCAATGAATCTTCAATCAAACTTGGAGGTGTAGAAAATCTTGACAAGGCCAAGGAGAGCATCAAGGAACTTCAAAACATTGTTTCGCCCGACGAGCGTACACTTATCGACCGCCTTGAAAAAAGTCTCAAAGACTACGAGTCGTTTGCAAGCTTGGCTATGGAAAAGAACAATGCCAAAAATGCCGTTTACTTTAAAATGAGCGACTACCGTCACAAAATAGTTGATGACCTCAACAACATTCGCAAAATTCTCGCCAACACAGTGCCTCAGCGCAACACCGATTTGGGCAAGCGTATGCTCTTAATTCAAGATGCCATTGACCAAACTAACGGAATGAGGGCTTCTTTTGGCGGTTCGGTTTCATCTACCGATCAAGTGAATGCATTCCGTGCCACTCTCAACAATATTGCCGCTTTTGCTCCTACTTACGGTTGCTCCAAGTATATTAACGATGCTCTTCAGCAATTGCAACTTTACAGCGAGCTTATTCCTAGTTTCAATTCCGAGCTTGGCGAATATTCCAACTACGTGGCTCAGGCCAACACTGCTGGCAACAGCGTTATAGAAGATTCGCAGAAACTTGCTGATATGATGCTCGAAAATACTAAAAATTCGTTCGGCACTGTCACGGTAAACCTCAGAGCTATGGTTATTACATTCAGCGTTTCGGTGTCGCTTATCATCATAGTGTGCATCTTTCTATCGATTCTCCTCTCTAAGAGAATTGGCAGCCGTGCCGAAACCACTTTTCTCGGCGTGCAGTATCTCACCAATGGCGACCTCACCCACAAGGTGGAGGTGGATTCAAACGACGAGTTTGGTCAAATGGCCGAAAAGGTGAACGCAATGACCGCCCAGATGCACGACATTGTGTCAAAAATTACCGAAAACGCCGAAACAATCAGCATTCACAGTTCTGAAATAGCCCACGCCTCGCAGTTGATGAGCGAGGGCGCTGGTTCGCAGGCTTCGTCGGCGGAGGAGGTTTCCTCGTCGATAGAGGAGATGAGCGCAGGCATCAGCCAGAACAACGACAACGCACGCGAGACCGAACGCATAGCGCAGAAGGCTCTCGAAAGCATCCGCGAAAGCAGCGTGGCAAGCCAGCAGAGCATGTCGGCTATGAAGGATATCGTAAGCAAGATTTCAATCATCGACGAGATAGCGTTCCAGACCAACATTCTCGCGCTCAACGCCGCAGTGGAGGCCGCCCGTGC
>JAGCNK010000023.1 GCA_017645985.1 Bacteroidales bacterium
ACACACTCCTGTACCCGCAGGTCACGACGCATTCCCCGAGGATATGATTCTTACCTACATGGGTCACTATCCCGAGCGTTTGAACATGTCGTGGAAAGACTTCCTCGCACTTGGCAAACCCAATGTTGACGACCACGGTCAGGAGTTCAACTTCTCGTACCTGGCTTGCAAACTCTCGCAGGAGGTTAACGGCGTATCAATGCTCCACGGCGAAGTTACCAAAAATATGTTTAACTACATGTGGGACGGCTACTATCCGCAGGAACTCAACATCGGATACGTTACCAACGGTGTGCACTACCCCACCTGGGCAGACAAAGACTGGCAGAAATTCTACGAGAAGACCTTCGACAAGAAGTTCCTCAAAGACCAGAGCAACGAATCTATCTGGAACGCTATCCAGAAGGTAGACGATGCAGAAATCTGGAAAATGCGTCAGAAAAAACGCAAAGACCTCATCGACTACATCAAGAAACGTCTCGACTCTGACTGGATCCGTCGTCGCGAAGACCCCACTCAGTTGGTTAAGATTAAAGACAACCTCAACGAGAACGCATTGACAATCGGTTTCGCCCGTCGTTTTGCTACATACAAGCGCGGCAACCTCTTGTTCACCAACTTGGAAATGCTCTCTAAGATTGTAAACAACGCCGACCGTCCCGTACAGTTCATATTCGCAGGTAAAGCTCACCCCGCCGACGGTGGTGGACAGGGCATTATCAAGCAGATTACCGAATTTGCAAAACGTCCTGAGTTTATCGGCAAGATCCTCTTCTTGGAAGATTACGACATCTCGCTTGCAAAACGTCTTGTTTCGGGCGTGGACATCTGGTTGAACACACCTACCCGTCCGCTCGAGGCATCTGGAACATCTGGTATGAAAGCCGTAATGAACGGTGCAATCCACTTCTCAGTGCTTGACGGATGGTGGGTAGAAGGCTATCGTCCCGACGGTGGCTGGTGCTTGCCGCAGGAGCGCAGCTATCAGGAGCAGAACTTCCAGAACGAGCTCGACGCCGCTACAATCTACCGCACAATTATCGAGGACATCTGCCCGAAATTCTACACACGCAACGCCAAGGGCGTTCCCGAGCAATGGGTAAGCGTTATCAAGAACTCTATCGGACATATCGCTCCTAACTTCACAATGAAACGCCAGCTCGACGACTACTACGAGCGTTACTACAACAAACTCGCTAAGACAGGCGAAAAGGTTAACGCCAACGACTACGCAGTAGCACGCGAACTTGCAGCTTGGAAACACAAGATAATGGCTAACTGGGACAAGATTGTGATCGAGAAGCTCAACTTCTGCGACATTGTACGCGATCCGCTGTACATGGGCGAAGAATACTTCGGCGAAGTAGTTGTAGACCTTGGCGCACTCAGCCCCGAAGAGGTAGAAATCGAAATGGTAGTTACCGAATCGCAGCAAGACGGCAGCACCAACATTCTGGCTGTTAAACCGCTCACAATGCAGAAACACGCCGGCCGTTTCACTCACTACAGCATCGAAATGATACCTGTAAAACCCGGCAACTTCAACTACGGTTTCCGTCTCTATCCCAAGAACAAGAACCTCTCGCACCGCTGCGATTTCGCTCTTGTTAAGTGGTTGTAAACGGATATTGAATTAAGCAACATCCTCACTAAAATAAACCGCCGCAGATTGATTCTGCGGCGGTTATTTTTTTGTACAACTGTTAAGAATAAGATGTCAAACATATAGTCTGACATTTAGTTGAACATATAGTCTAACATTTTATAAAACATATTGGCTAACACCTAGTTAAACACATTGTCTGGCTTCATCCAACATTTAGACAAACATCCATCCTAGCGCCATATCTTTATTCTTGTAATGTCAAAATACACGTGGTATAGGGAACAATCTCCTAACCTTCCAACAGATACACGGTTCAACCAAAAAGGCACAAAAAAAACCGACGTGATAACACGTCGGTTTTTTATATTAAGTTGAGCTATTATTATTCAACAACTGATTTGAAAGCGTCGTCCTCGAAGAATTGGAGGAATTCTTCGTCGGTCTTAGCGTAATCTTTCCAAGAAGCGTCTTTAGAGCAAGCGTTCTTCAAGTTGCTGATAGCCTCGTCTTTGTTGCCGCTCTTAGCTGCGATAACAGCTTTGAGGTAGTCAACAGAAGCAGCTTCGCTGTCAACGCTGTTGATAGTAGATTTAGCGCCGCTGTTGTTCTTGTTGAGGAGTTCAGCAAGTGATTTGTTGAAAGTAGGAGTAGAACCGAAGTTGCTTACAGCCTGAGCGTATTCTGCGTTCTTGATGTTGAGAACACCGAGGTTGTAGCCAGCTTCTTCGCTGCCACCCATGTTTTTAGCTTTGGTGAAGTACTCTTTAGCTTTCTCTTCGTCGCCGTTAGCGAGAGCGAGAACACCGAGGTTGTTGTAGATAGCACCTTCGTTGCTGTTGAGTTCGAGAGCTTTGTCAAGGTTTGTCTGAGCTTTGCCGAGTTCGTTCTTAGCGATGTAAGCGTTGCCAAGGTTGTTGTAACCTCTCCAGTCTTCGGGGAAGCGGCTTACGTAGTTTTCAAGAACGTTGATCTTGGTGTCGAGGTCAGCCAATTTGCTTGTAGAACCGTAGAGAGCTTCTTCCTGTGTGAGCTCGTCGGGGTTTGTACCAGCGAGTTTAACGATTTCGTCTTCGGTTTTTTCAGCTGACTGGCAGATAGCCTTGATTTCAGAACGACGGAGTTTGGGAAGAATGTCGCTCTTGAGTTCGGTATAAGCCTCAGAGATGTTCTTGATCTCACGTTCGCGAACGGTAGGATCAGAGTACATAGAAAGAACACGGAGGATGAGAGCTTTGTCTTTAAGTTCTGAATTTTCAGTAGCTTTGCGGAAGCCGTCCCAGTCCTCAGCCTGAGTTGTCTGACGCTGGATGAAGTTGTCGTTTTGTGTGCCTTCAACTTTCTTCAACTGGTTTTTAACGAAGTTAACCGAGTTTTTACCACGACCTTCAACGAGGTTAGAGTTCATATCCTCGGGACCATCAGGAGAAGCGTAAGAAGCAACCTGGATAGATTTGAGTTCTGTGTTAGCGTCGTTAGCAACGTCGGTTACAGCCTGAACGAATGCTTTAACGTCGTTTTTCTTCTGCTCAGCAGATGTCATGTCAGACTTCTGCATGGGGAAGTAAACGGTGAGGTTTTTAGAAGTCTCGCTGCTGGTAGGCTTCGGAACTTTAGCGTCGATAGTCTTGCCAGTGCCAGCTTCGCCACCGTTGTCAACTTTGAGGCCTTCTTCAACCAAGAGAGGAGTTACAATGATACCGTCGCCGATTTTGAACGATGTAACGTCAACCGACTCGCCGTTCTTTGTAGCTTTGAAAGAAAGCATCAAATCAGATTTTTTGAAAGCGCCATCATAATCGATAGTGTCTTTGTAAGTGTAAGAACCACCGGTTTTGTACTTGATAGTAGGATTGTTGTCCTTTACTTTCTCGCCCTGGAGAGTTGTGCTCTTGAATTTAACTTCCTTAGATTCAGTTGCAGAGCTCAAAGAGGGTGTGCAGATCAAGTAAGCGTTTTTGTCGAAATATTTAGCGGGGAATGTTACCGTGATGCTTACGGGAACTTTACCTGCGTGCATCTCCAACGGTTGGGGTTGGATGTTTCTTTGAATAGTGTTGGCGTTATCAGCCATTTTCTTCAAACCGTTACAGCCTGTTGCTACGAAGGCTGTGGCTATCATCAATGCCAGATAGTTAACAGTTACTTTCTTCATAATTATTGAATTATATTAATTTTTAAATTTTAATTAGCGCAAAGGTATTAATTATTATTTTATTTCTAAAAAATTTTTAGCGTTTTTTTCCTAATAATTTTTAAAAAAAATCTCGCGGCACACCTTATTTAATAGTTATAGTGTCTTGCCGTTTTTCTCAGCCTTGCGGTCGCGCACCGCTCCGGCTATATAGCCTGCCACCAAACCTACTCCCATACAAGCGGTGTAGTGCCCTATCACCAATCCTGCAAGAAGTCCAACTACCAGTCCGAGAGCCATATACACGGGTTGGAAAAATCCCTTGCGGGTGTAGCCGTGAGCCTTGCGGAGGTGTTCAAGATATTTTGAGAGCCTTTTCTCATACTCGCTGCGTCCGCTGCTGCCGTTGTTGAGCATCCGGGGATACTCTGCGGCGAGAGCCTGCATATCGTCGAGCATCGAGGCGCATTCCGCACATTCCGAAGATTCGTGCTCCACGCATACCGCGCATTTGTAAAGCGTATCCACCTCAAAAAAAGTGTAGTCCTTTTTGTAGATTTCGCTCCGGTGCTTTTCTATCTCTTCTTTAATTGACTGTGCTGTGGGCATTTTGCTATATTATACACCGCAAAAATAGAGATTTTTTTAATATTATGCTCTCTAAGCGCAGATTTTTTTAAAAATGTGTAATTTTGCACCGATTAGTTAGACATAGTATTGTGAAAATAACATTTCTTGGAACGGGAACTTCGTTGGGCGTGCCGATTGTGGGATGCCCCTGCCCGGTGTGCCAGTCTGCCGACCCAAAAGACAAGCGGTTCAGGTCGTCGGTGTATGTGGAGGTGGACGGCAAAAACATTGTGATCGACACTGGTCCCGACTTCCGCACGCAACTGCTGCAAAACAGCATACACCGAGTAGACGCCATACTCATAACGCATCAGCACCGCGACCATCTGGCAGGATTGGACGACATACGCACCTTTAATTATATGCAGCAGTGCGCAATGCCGGTTTTTGCCAACTACCTGACAGTTGACAGCATACGCCGCGACTATTACTACTGTTTTGGCGAGCCGCGCTATCCGGGCGTGCCCGACATTGAGCTGCACAACGTGGGCGACGATCCGTTTGATGTGCTCGGCATAGAGGTTACACCTATTAATGTATTGCACTACAAGCTGCCTGTTCTCGGATTCCGCATCAAGGATTTCACCTACATAACCGACGCCAGCCGCATAGAAGAAAGCGAATTGGACAAAATCAGGGGTTCAAAGGTGCTGGTAATAAACGCACTGCGCAAGACCGAACACCTCTCCCACTTTTCGCTGCCCGAGGCTCTCGAAGTTATAGAAAAGGTTAAGCCCCAAAGAGCGTTTATCACGCACATTGGACACGAGATGGGATTCCACGGCGAAACCGACGCCAACCTCCCCGAAGGAGTGCATCTTGCCTACGACGGACTGAGCGTGGAGTTTTAATGAGCCTCATGATACTCAGCCACCTTCATAGCTCCGTCTTTGAAGAGGATTTTGGTGTTCATCTTTTTGTAAAGAGAAGCCTCGGAGCGCGGAGTGTCCTTCTTGCCAGAATAAACGCCGGTAATATTCACCAGAGTGTCGCCAGAGATCGAGTAGTCGCCAATAACGCAATAAAGATACTCCTCGTTTTCGGCGGGACGGCGCATTTCGTAAAATCCATCGGCATAATCCACCTCGTTGGTGCTCTGGTGCTTTTCGATAGGTTTCACAAATACGCCATCGGCTGCGGCAGCCACCGACGCCTCGTCTATTTTAATAAGGTATGACTTGCTGCCCTCGGTAAACTTTTCGGGCGACACCTTATATAAATGCAAGACGGCGTAGTCAATTTTGGTGATGTCATCGGGACCCTTGGTGTCGAAATCAACAGTGTAAACCTCGGCAAGTGAGGTAAGAAGCGAGTCGGCGGCGGCAATCTCTTTCTCGCCTACCGACAGTCCGCAAGCCGAAAACGCCATAGAGCAGGCTGCGGAGCAAACTATAAGTAAATTCTTCATCATAACGTTGTTATTTAACATGGCAAATATACTGCAAAATAGGCAGAAAAGCAAATGTTTTTAATCTTATATTATCTTATAACACGTTTGGTTCATTATTAATTAAAGCAAAATTAAACGGTTTTCTATTGCAGGGTGAGAAATATGCCGTATCTTTGCACCGTAAAACAAAAGGAAATCCGGAGCGGAAATCTCAAAGAGAAAAAGCGAAGGAAAAAGAAACCGAGACGTTCTTTGAACAAAACAAATTATCTCAGTGAAAACCAACATTTTCGAGGATAAAATAATAAGTGTTAAATATACATTTATTAATCGTTTACGCAAGGTAAAATACTTAACAAATGATTAAGTATTGAAAAAAGCGGAAACCAATCGAAAACGCTAACGTAAAGAATAGTGGATTTGGAAAACAAACCGAATCCATTATAAAAAAATAGAATATAAGAATAGTAAATATAAAGAGGTTTAATTAAAAATTGAGCAAAATGAAGAAGATTAATTTGAAGAAGATTATGGCAACGGCCGTTATGCTCAGCGTTGCATTTGTGAATCCGGCAAACACTTACAGCAATGTAAATGCCGACACATTAAAAGGTTACACAATCGAAGGCGAGGTAATGCCTGAGGTAGAAACCGTAGAAGAAGAACTCGCAGTTGAAAACTGGATGATGGACGCAGACGAAGCTTACGCAGAAAACGCCCTGAGAGTTGAAAAATGGATGTTCGCAGCCGACACCTACGCAGAGGACGCACTCGCAGTAGAAAACTGGATGCTCGAAGCCGAAAGCGCAGCCGAAAACGAACTCGCATTGGAAAACTGGATGAGCAAAGCAGAAGTAGCTAACGAATGCGAACTCGACATCGAAAGTTGGATGCTTGCAGCCGACAACACCGCAGAAGAGCCGCTCGCTTTAGAGGCTTGGATGTTTTAAACAACTAAAAATCAGATGAAAAAGTTTCCGACACAGGGTCGGAAGACATTCGGTTCCAAAGGGGAATCGAATGGGATGTGAGGCGGGTAAGACCGCTTTTTTTGTGCCCGTATGTCAACGGACCACAAAAACAACAATCAAAAAAAACTGATTACTTTCCTATACAAAAATTCTTGAAAATATTGCCCAGCACCTCGTCGGTGGTGATTTCGTCGCCGGTGATTTCGGCAAAGGCACGGAGGGCATCGCGGATGTCTTGCGACACAAACTCACCAGAAAGTCCTGATTTCAAAGCCGTTTCGGCACGCTCAACAGCATCCAAGGCTTCGGAAAAAATAGTAAAATGCCTTACATTTGTAAGAATCACCTCGTCTTGGTTAAAATCAAAAGCACTCAGAGCGGATATTTTTTCAAACAGTTCGTTGAGATTTGTCTTATGTTTGGCGGAAATCTTAACCACACTTACAGCATCAGGCAGCGACGAAATGTCGGCATCGGCATAAACATCTGACTTGTTGACCACTGCGATAATCTTTTCGCGGGGAAAATCTTCGGGAACGATCTCATCAAACTGTTTTTGAATATCGCTTGCAGGATTAAGCACTATCAAAACAATCTCGGCCTTGGAGATGGCATTTTTGGCTCGGTCGATACCAAGTTTTTCGATACGGTCGTCGGTCTGACGGATACCGGCAGTGTCTATCAATCTGCAAGTTACGCCGTTGATATTCAAGTAATCCTCCAACACGTCGCGGGTAGTGCCAGGAATGTCGGACACGATTGCACGCTCGTCGTTTAAAAGAGCATTCAAAAGTGTTGATTTTCCAGCGTTTGGCTCACCGCAAATAGCCACAGGAATACCGTTTTTGATAGCGTTGCCATATTTAAACGACGACACAAGGCGCGAAAGATAATTCTCGGTCTCGGTTAATATATCATTAAGCTGTGTGCGGTCGGCAAATTCCACATCCTCCTCTGAGAAATCGAGCTCAAGCTCCATAAGTGAAGTGAACTTCAAAAGCAGATCTCTCAACCGTTTGATTTCCAAAGTAATACCACCACGCATTTGATTAACTGCTATAAGGTGTTCGGCTTTGGATTTGGATGCAATCAGGTCGGCAACAGCCTCAGCCTGAGAAAGATCCATCTTCTTGTTCTGGAATGCACGGCGTGTGAACTCGCCAGGCTGGGCAAGCTGTGCGCCGTTTTTCAAAAGAAGCGAAAGAATCTCTTTTTGAATATAAATACTTGCGTGGCAGGATATTTCCACAACATCCTCGCCAGTGTAAGAGTGAGGAGCGCGATAAACTGTAACCACCACACGGTCAACCTCGCTGCCGTCGTTGTCTACAATAAAACCATTGTAAAGACGGTTTGCCTCGGCATCCACT
>JAGCNK010000155.1 GCA_017645985.1 Bacteroidales bacterium
GTCCTCGGTTGGCTTTCTCGTCGTTACGAACGTAGTGACCGTTCCAAGGATAGAGTCGCGGGTTTACGATACGTTCGGGCGAAGTAGCAGAGTTGCCGATGAGGGCGAGAGCTGCATACTCCCATTCAGCCTCGGTGGGCAGACGGTAGGAGGGAAGCAGAATACCGTCCTCCATTGTGGCGTGACGTTCGCCGTCGGGAGAGTTGGGACTCTTGATATTGTTCTTAACAGTACCGATGTACTTGCCGGCTACGTAAGCTTCGGAGTTGAAGTTGTTTGCGCCTTTCTGCTCGGGGTCGTATTCGAGGATGCCGTAGTCGATAAGGGCTTTCTCGTTAACACGGTCGGTACGCCAGATGCAGTATTCGTTTGCCTGTTCCCAGGTAACACCTACTACGGGATAGTCGTTGTAGGCGGGGTGGCGGAAGTAGAACTGTACATACGGTTCGTTGTATGCCAGACGTCTGCGCCAGCACAGAGTGTCGGGTACCGCCTTGTTGTAGAGCTCGGGTGTTTCGTCGTAGAACACGCGATAAACCCAGTAGAGGTACTCGCGGTAGTCGAGGTTGCTCACCTCAGTCTCGTCCATATAGTACGACGATACTGTTACGCGGCGACGCATACTGTTCCAGTCGCTCATAATGTCCTGCTCGGCGCTACCCATTGTGAATGTACCGCCTTCGATCAGTACCAGACCAGGGCCTGCTTCCTGTTCAACATATTCAGCAACTTCGAAACCGCCCATCTTGGGGTCGTTGTAGCCCCATCCGGTCTTGCCGGACGAGCCGCTGCGCAGCGCTACTTTGGGACCGCACGATGATAGTACGGTTGCTCCTGCGAGTATGCCTGCCAGCATTATTATCTTCAATTGCACTTTCATATTACAAGAGTTTTTTACTAAATTATACTACAAATATAACTAAAATGCCGGGCAAATTATTGTTTCACGCCGGTTATTTTTTTTACCGTCGTGCAATTTGTATTTTACGGCTATCTCGTGCGAGCCGTAAGTGCTTTTGGTTATGGCTGATAGGTCGAAGTCGTGTCCGTAACCTATCTGAATGCGCTTTATTGTGGTGCCTATGGTGGCAATTAGTGTGTGCTGCTTGTAGTCGTTGGTCTGCATACGGTAGGATATGCCGCCAATGACCGGGGTGTTGTCGATGTACACGCCCGCCTGAATGGTGTTGATGTCGCTCTGCCGGCGGTAGAGCAGACTCGGTATCAGGCACGGAGTGCCCTCTTCGATTTTTTTCATTCCTTTTACTAACGAAATTTTGTGGTTGGCAAATACCGAAATTACAGTCGGCACTATGTCGTCGCCCGAGATTTTGTATTTTGCCACGTTGTATGCCGCCACGCCTAATACGGTGTGCGGAGTGCAGATTATCAGTCCCGCCGATGCCGATGCCGTGCGAGGCGCGGTGTATTCTATCGTGGGCTGGTTGCCAACGACTGAGCCGTCGAGCGGGTCGAGCATACTGTAATATACGAGTTTGTTTTGTTTGAGGTTGCCTATTGAGTATGATCCTTCAATGGCGGCGCTGCATTTTAGGTTTCGTGCAATCTTGACAGCGTTGGCGTACGATGCCGAAAACTGGTTGTGGCTGTAAGCTCCTCCGCTGGCTGTGCCGTATGCCCTGACACCTATGCCGCAGTTTCCAAGGTTCTGAAGATACGATGCGCAGTATGTCTTGTAGCCACCGTCGGCGGTAGGAAACTGGTTGCGAAGTATCATAGCTATTTCGCTGTTGCCAGGCACTGCCGAGAATGCAGGGTTGAGCGACAGCTTGTCGGCGTAATATTGTGAAAAATATATGCCTTGGGCATTGACTGTGGATGCGGTAATAATAAGCGCGATGGTAGTAATCAGTGTTTTCATGTAGTCGGTTTACTGAGTAACGCATTTTTCGGTGCGAAAATTATCAATGCCGAACTCTTTTGACACAGCGCCGAGTATGGATTGGAAAAACTGGTCGAAATCATTGCCTATGGCGTCGTAGTTTTCGTTGAGGGTATCAATAGTCTCGTCGGTTTTTGCGGGGAAAGAAGTCTTGCCTTCCATAATCTTGAATGCTGCCGCCACACCTTTTATATTATAGTAGCTTTTGAGCCTGTTGCTGATGATCAGGTGCGGAATAAGCGGCTGGAGGTTTTTGGGCAGGATGTCGTAATACCTGATGCAGCTGCTGTAAAAGTTTTGGGCGAACAAGTCCAGACCTATTGTAGAGTACTTTTCCCAGTCCTTGGCCAAAAAATGGTCGTAAATGACATCCACAGCCACGCCCGCGTATTTTCCTAATACGGGACGAAACAGCGCGATGCTTCGTGCGGCGGTAGGATGGCTGTCGGTGTAGCTGTCGATAAAACGGTGCAGCCTTATGCCCAGAGCCATCTCAGGCGGGTATTTGGCGTTTACCGATATCATGCTGCCCTTGACCCAGTCGCCAACGAAGTTGCCTACCTGCGTAAGCGCGTTGCTGCCAGATAAGAATATGTGGGCAAGAAAGTTCATTCAAAGGTCTGTTTTTGGTTTATAGCGTGTAGTACAAATTCTATTCCCTTCTTAATGCGTTGAGCGGGTCAATCTTAGCCGCCTTGTGGGCAGGATAAATTGAAGCCGCGATGGTGGCTACTGCCGCAATAGCCACGGCAATGAGCGCGAGTTGCCACGAAAACACAAAAAAGTCGTTTTGTGTGCTGATGATGTTGACCAGCTGGCTGCGCACCAACGACGATGCAGATTTGGCAGCCCAATAGCCCGCCGCCGCGCCAATGATGCCGCCGATGGCTCCTGTGATTGCCGATTCGATGTAAAAAATCAGCTTGATCTGCCACTGGGTTGCTCCGATGGCTTTCATTATGCCTATTTCCTTGCGGCGTTCGTAAATTGCCATTGTCATTGTGTTGATGATGCCAAACACCGAAACCGCTATGGCTATGATGCCGATGGCGGCAAGAAGCATGTCGATGAGCATAAATATTTTTTCGATGTCCTCAAGCTTGTCGCCGACCGAAAACACCACGAAACCCATCTCCTCTATTTTGTTTTTTACGGTTTTGAGCTCTTTGAAGTTGTACACCTTCACATATACCGAGTTGTATTGGTACAGGTCGTTGTCGATACCGTTGGCAATGTCGTAGATGAGCTTGACATCCACCGAAGGAATACGGTCGCACGTGGTAGACGGTAGAAAGAATCCTCCCGACAGCATACCGGCGGTGAGTGTGTTGTTTTCGGTGATGCCCACGATCTGCAATGTGGTGGTGTCGTTTTTGACCGGAATTTCGGGAGTGTTCATATCCATCTTTGACGGGTCGAACACCTTGGTCACTATTTTGATGTCGTGGTTGATGATAGAGTCTGCAGGCAGCGTGATGCCTCCGCTTATCTTGCCGAAGTCGCCGTCGCCCTCGATTTTTATTCCCATTTTAAACAGCGCCGACTTGCTCAGCACAATGCTTTTTTCGTTGTCCTTGGTGTAAAAACGTCCGTACGCCATATTGTCGAACGGCTTGAACGTGCCCATCAGCGCGGGAACGGATTTCATATTGGCCTTGGTGCTGCGTCCGTTGAGAATCACTTCGGCGTATTTGATGATTTCGGGAAAAACGATGGTTACCTGCGGAATTTTTTCAAACTCAATAACAGCCGAGTCGTTTAGCGGGACGATTTTTTCGTTGTAGATGGCATTGCCGAGCGAACCGTAGTTTGAGTAGTCGGCGTCGCGGCGGCTGACTGTCATACCGGTGAATATGTCGTTGCTTACAAGCGTGTTTGATATGTTGTGGCTGATACCCTGACCAATCGACACCATTGAGCTGAGCGAGCCTATGCCGATGGCCACGCCGATAATGGTGACGGCGGTTCTGAATTTGTTCTGGGTCATATTGTTGACCGCAAGCGATATGATGTCTCCTAATTTCATTGTCGGCCGGTTGTGGTGGTTTTGATAATTTCGCCGTCAGAGAGTAGAATCGTTTTGTGCGACACTCTGTAAGCGGTTTCTTTGTCGTGGGTTACCATCACTATCGTGATGTTGTGCTTGCTGTTGAACATCTGCAAGAGCGACATGATGTCGGCTGATGTGGATGTGTCGAGGTTGCCTGTGGGCTCGTCGGCAAGTATTATCTTGGGTTTGTTGGCAAGAGCGCGGGCTATAGCCACACGCTGCGCCTCGCCGCCTGAAAGCTCTGATGGATAGTGCAATGCGCGTTTGTAAAGCCCCATATTGTATAGCAGTTCGCAGGCACGGGTCTCGCGGAGGCGTTTTGGGTATCCGCTGAAAACCAACGGCATCTTTACATTGTCGATGGCAGTGCGCCACGGTATAAGGTTGAACGACTGGAATATCATGCCCACGGTGAATGTGCGGTAGCGAGCCAGCCGTCGTTCGTTCATTTTCAATATGTTGCTGCCTTCGTAGAGAACTTCGCCTTCGGCACACGTGTCCATACCGCCCAGAATGTTGAGCAGTGTGGATTTGCCTGATCCCGACTTGCCTACGATAGATACAAACTCGCCTTCTTCGATGTCGAAATTTATATCTCGCAGAGCGAATATTTTGTTCTCTCCTTTCTTGTATGTTTTAGAAAGTTTTTCTATTTTTATCAGTGCCAATTTTTTTGCTATTTTTACACCGTAAAATTACGAAAAATTTGTAACTTGGGATGCAAAAAAATATTAATTAATATGCAGTTTAAAGATTATTACAAAATTTTGGAGGTGGACAAGAACGCCACCGCCGATCAGATAAAGAAGGCCTACCGCCGTCTGGCTATGACTTACCACCCCGACCGCAATCCTGGCGACGCGTCGGCAGAGGAGAAATTCAAGGAGATAAACGAGGCTTACGACGTGCTGAGCGATGCCGAAAAGCGCAAGAAGTTTGACATAATGTTCGACGGCAAGGAGAATACCGACGATTTTTACACCCGCTCGTCGCAGAAGACCACTTCGCACGCCGACGACGGATGGTTCGGACGTGCCACCAAGGGCGGATATTCCGAATTTTTCAACAACTTCTTTCGCAACAGCTCGTTTTTCAAGGGCGACAACTTCACGGGAAAGATCTCGATTTCGCTCGAGGAGGCTTACAACGGTTCTACACGTATCATCAAGGTGCTCGGCAAGGAGCTCCGCATAAAGATAAAGCCTGGTATTCAGGACGATACCCTTTTGAAGATTCCCGAGCAGGGCTATCCAGGAGTGGCAGGCGGCAGAAACGGCGACCTTTATGTGCGTGTGGGCGTTGACAACAAGAGTCCCCTGTTTATACGCCGTGGCGACGAGCTGTTTTCGGAGGTGTTTGTTGACATATATACCGTGATGCTTGGCGGATATATTATGATTTCTACCTTCAGCGGCAATATCAAGATAGCCGTGCCCGCCGGTGTGGAGTATGGCAAGCAGCTGAGAATCAAAGGCAAGGGAATGCCAGTGTACAATACTCCCGGCGCTTTTGGCGACCTTTTTGTAAAAATCAAATACTCGCTGCCAAAGAATCTTTCTGAAAAAGAGCGCGGATTGATAGAGCAGCTCCGCGATATGAGGACTAATTATGTTAAAGGCAGCTGATTTTTTGTGCAAATGTGTATCTTTGCCAAAAAATTTAAAAAACACAACTATGAAAAATATCAGGATTATAGCGCTGCTGGTTCTGGCATTGTCGGGACAGGCAGCATTTGCGCAGTTTGAAGATTTTGAAGACGAAGAAAAATCAACCGTGAAGGTGAACGCCGACGGCACGCGCAAGACCGAACGCGAATTTTTAGACAAATACGCATTCGGAGGCAGTTTTGGGTTCGGTCTCTCGTCGCAATTTGGATATGTAGAGCTGGTTCCGTTTTTCGGCTACCGTTTTAATAAGTACGTAACCGCCGGAGTAACTGCTACTTATATGTACTCTTATTATAGCGACAGCTGGAGCTACGAGCCGTTTGACAGTTCGGTGTACGGCGGCGGATTTTTTGCCGACGTGTATCCGTTCAAGTTTCTGGTGGTGCACACCGAGGCGCAGCTGCTCAATTTCGACAATATTTGCGACGGAGTAACACTCAACTTTGACAACAAGCGTGAGTGGGACGTTCCTTTGATATTGGGCGTAGGATACCACCAAAGCTTCAACGAGCGTTGCGGTATCAACTATATGATAATGATGAATTTCAACGATTCTAACAAGCTTCGCTACAACGTGTACGACAATCCTATAATCAGAATCACGTTCGTATTCTAGAAGAATTCCACGTCGTTGTCGTCGTCAGCAGCTTCGGGGGTGAGTCCGTCGTTGAGATCGGGAGTCTCCTCGTTGAGTGCCTGACGGTGCACGATGCGTTCGGTCTCCATTGTGTAGCGGTCTTCGAGGCTCTTGAGGTTCTCGGCCTTGTTGTGACGTAGCACGTTGAGAGTGTCGCTGTCGAGTTTGGCGTATATGCTGTTGAGCTGGGTCACAATCTCGAGCATTATCTTCTCAAAGAAATCGTAGTATTTAACCTGCTCTACCGACGACTTGATTTCGCTCGAAAGGTTGAGGCTGAGCTTTGAGTTTTCGATAAGCACGGTTTCGATTTTTTCGTTGTGCACCGAGATTGAGTCGAGGATGCCTGCAATCTTAGCCGACAGCTCTTTGAGGTTGTCGTTGATTTGGTTGCCGTCTTCCTCGTGGTTGATTTCCAGAAGTTTCTTGCTGATGTTCTGAGCCTGACGGAAGAAGAGCGTTACATCGTTGAGGTTTTCGGAGATGGTGTCGGTGAGGGTTTTGATCTCTTCGATGATGCGGTTGATGCCGCGTTCGTCGTTTTTGTTGGTGAAATTGCCGAGCACCTCCTTGATTTTGGCTTCCAACGACACGTGCACGGTTTTGATCTCGTTGATCTTGTCGTTTTTCTCCTCGATTGTCTGGCTTATGGTGTTGATTTCGTTGCCGAAGTCCTCGTTGGCTGCGATAAGGCGTTTTAGCACCGAAGTAGTGCCTTTGAGATGGTCTTCCACGTCTTTGAAGTAGCAGTCGGTGAGGTCGTTGTTGCCCACAAACTCGTTGCTGAGCTGCGAAATCACGCTCATGTCCTCGCTGATATCCCAGAATTTGCGCATGATAACGGCAAACGCCTTCTGGTATTCCTTGTTGGTGTTGATAAGCTGAGCCACCTGGATTCCGGCGATGTCGCGGATTTGCAGAAACTGCTGTGCGGATTCTGAGAGGTCCATTTTGCCGTCGCTACCGGTTTTGATGTCCATAGCGGCAAGCTCCTTGATAATATTCTTGTGAGTGGCCTGCACATGCTCCATCTTCTGACGGATGATGTCGTGATACTGCAGGTTGGTGATAATCTTGTTAACGCTGTCGAAATAGTTCTGCGTGCGTTTTGTGAGTTCGGGAAGTTTCTGAGCGGCAACAGCTTGCTTATTTTTGAGCATAATGATGCTGTCGTTGATCTGTCCCGTTACGCGGTCGATGTCGAGAATGTTTTTCTTGCGTATTTCGATGAGTTTTCCCGACGAGAGGCGTGTGACGTTTTTAACCATGAGCATCGATTCCGAAATTTTGGGCAGAATAATTTTCAGCTTGTTGATTTCGTCGGTGATGCTGTCGATAAGGTCGCTCACTTTTTTGATATTCTCGCTGTCGGAATATGCCACGTTAAGTTTGAGGTTGACGAGCAAGAAGTTGAGCGTGAGTATGTTGAGGTTGAAGTTCTTGAGCGGTACAAACACAAGATTGAGCGCGGTGTGCATTTTTTCCAATCCGCGGATGCTCTTCAAAATCTTGTTTTTAAGCATATTGATTTTGTTGTTGAGCGAATCTTGCAATCCGAGCAGCTCGTCGAAAAATTTCTCGTGAGCGTCGCCGGCTATTATGTCGTATATCTGTTCGGTCTGGTTTGATATTACTTTTGCGTCTTTGTAAAACTTTTTGAGATAGTTGTTGAGAGACAGGAAATCTTCGGCCGAGCATTCGTTTAACGCGGTGATTTTCACGTCAATGTCCGAAAATACCAATATTATCTCCTTTATTGATTTTTGCGATTTTTCGTCGGTTATATTTTCCATTTGCATCGGTGTTTTAAATTCATTTTCTACAAATATACGGAAAAACTATACAAAGTGTATGCATTTTTCCTATATTTTTTAATGCAAAAAAAATACCAATCCTATTCTTGTCCCGAAGTGCTTTCGATGAGGTAGGTGTTTCGGTCCGACGAAGAACGCGCCACAAGCTCGGCTGTGAATCCTGTGAGAAACAGCTGCGTGCCGAAAATTATCGTCAGCAGTCCGAAATAGAACAGCGGACGGTCGGTCATCTGGTACTGGTTCCATGCCAGCTTGGCTATGCTGAGGTATGTGAGTATGCCGAATCCCACGAAGAAACTTAGCGTGCCCATCAATCCGAAAAAGTGCATCGGACTTTTGCCAAATTTGCTTACGATGCTTACTGTCAGCAGGTCGAGGTATCCGTTTACGAATCTTTCCAAACCGAATTTGGTGACTCCGTATTTGCGTTTGCGGTGCTGAACCACTTTTTCGCCAATGCGTTTGAATCCTGCCTGTTTTGCCAGTACGGGTATGTAGCGGTGCATTTCGCCGTATACTTCGATGCTCTTGACCACGGTGTTGCGGTATGCCTTGAGTCCGCAGTTGAAGTCGTGGAGCTTGATGCCTGTTACCAGACGTGCGGTAAAGTTGAAAAACTTGCTCGGAACTGTCTTGCTGATAGGGTCGTAGCGTTTTTTCTTCCAACCTGATACCACGTCGTATTTCTCCTCCTTGACCATACGGTAGAGCTCGGGAATCTCGTCGGGACTGTCCTGCATGTCGGCGTCCATAGTTATCACCACGTCGCCCTGAGCCTTTTTGAATCCTGTGTTGAGCGCGGCAGACTTGCCATAGTTGCGGCGGAATTTTATGCCTTTAACGTGGCTGTCGTTGTTCGACATGTCTTCTATTATCTGCCATGAGTTGTCGGTGCTGCCGTCGTCAACCATTATGATTTCGTAGTCGAAATGGTTTTCGTCCATCACCTTGCTGATCCATTGGCGGAGTTCGGGTATCGATTCGTCTTCGTTGTATACGGGTACTATGATTGAAATGTCCATTTTAAGTTATCTTTTTTGAAATTGTGAAATCCATGCGCTGAAAAACGAGAACAGCGCAACTATAAACAAGTTGTATGTTAGATAAGAAATTATCATTAGGGGAATTTTGATGGATTCGATGATGCTGGCCGCCTGTTGGATGTCTTGTTCGCCAAAGGCTTTCATCTGCCGCATCATATCCATAGTCTGCTCTGTGATGCCGTCTAATGCGTTGGTGTGTACAAATTTGAGGTCTACCACCAGATAGAGCGATGTGATTATCGATGCGCCTATGCCGCACACAATGCCGTATAGCACAAGTTGGAGATATGGCGTGGCGTCAGGCTGTCGGAATGCTGTCCACCCCTTCTGTCCGTAGAGTATGCCCGAAGACAGAACTATGTACACGAAAATTCCTCCGAATGATATTTGCTTGGTAATCAGTTCGGTAATAAACATAGCCAGTGACATGCCTATTCCTGTGTATGCGCCGTAGGTGAGCGCGTGACGGAGAAAGTCTATTTTTGCGGGTTTCTGCATTATGTTTGAATGTTTCAGTGCGCAAAATTATAAAAATATCGAAAAATATCACTATCTTTACACCGAAATAAACAACATAGGCAAATTATGACAAAATTGTTGAAATATATTCCCTCGCTGTTGACAGTGCTGTCGGTGGCTGCCATAACGCTGCCTACCGGCTGTGGATTTATGGGCGGGGAGAGGGGCGTACAGCTCGACTCGCTCCAAAACGACAGCGTGGCTCGTGCTCAGAAACTGCTTCAAATCGACACTTGCACGGCTTATTTCCGCCGTCATACCTGGGCAGACAAAAAGCACAATATCACTTTCGACCGTATTGAGATACTGTCGGACAGCGCGGCTCGTGAGTATGCCGCCACACGCCATGGCTTTGAGGGACGCAAGCACATTATTATAAACCTTGAGCCCACCACCGCCACTATGTCGGTGTCTGACACTACTGAAATATGGATTGTGAATCCCGCTTTTAAAACTGGCAAGTCGAAAGAACATTATATCCGTGGCAAGGTTGGCGATGTGGCTGATTTTGGGTACAACACCATTATCAAGCTTGCCACGCAGAATAAGAACGTTCTTTATATCAAGCAGTTGGATATCGAACTATGACGCTGCGCCTACGCTGTAGATGTCTTCGATAAGAGCGGCGTATTTTTCAGCCACGGCTTTGCGTTTAAGTTTCTGTGTCTGTGAAAGTTCGCCAGTTTCTGCGCTCCAAACGTCGGCTACAAGGCGGTAACGCTTAACTTCCTCGTGCTTGCCGTTGAGCTTGTTGATACGCTTAACTTCGCTGTCGATAAGTGCGCAAACTGTGGCGTTGGCTATTATCTCCTCGTTTGAGTTGCATTTTACGCCTGACTGTGCCAAGTATGCTGCAAGTTCCTCAAAGTTAGGCGAAATCACTGCGCTTGCGAATTTCTGGTTTTCGCCCACAATCATTATTTGCGAAATGTATTTCGACTCTTTGAACTTGCCTTCAAGCATTTGAGGAGCGATATATTTGCCGCCTGAGGTCTTGAAAACGTCTTTTTTGCGGTCGGTGATGTGCAGACAGTTGCCAGCCGAAATGTAGCCGATGTCGCCTGTGCGGAAATATCCGTCTTCGGTGAAGACCTGAGCGGTGAGTTCGGGATTCTTGTAGTAGCCTTTCATCACGTTGGGACCCTTTACAAGTATCTCGCCGTCTTCGTCGGTCTTAACATCCTCGTTGCTTACGATAGGACCAACCGAGGTGAACTTGTGTCCGCCTTTGCCGGGAACAGAGTGCGCAATAATGGGCGAGGTTTCGGTAAGTCCGTATCCCTCTTGCACTTTGATGCCCGCAGCCCAAAGCAGACGGCTGAGCGAGATAGGCAATGCAGCACCGCCGCAGCCAAAGAATTTCATCTCGCCACCAAAATAGTATTTGCGCCAACGACGGTATACAAACGCATCGTAAACACGGTTCATAATGTTGTAAATTAAACCGTTAGCATTGTAATGCTCAAAATGGTAGCCGGCCTCTACTGCGCGGTCGAACATTTTTTTGCGCCAACCTGTAAGTTTTGCGCCCTCTTTCATAATGTTCTCGATAATCTTTTCGGCAATACGCGGAACGGTGTTGCAGCCGTTGGCGTGAATGTCGCAGATGTCGCGGACAATAGTTCCGAGGTTTTGCGCATAGTAGATTCCTATGCCGTTGTATTGGTACATATAGCAGAAACAGCGTTCGTAAACGTGGCAGAGGGGCAGTATCGAGATGATTTTGTCTTTGCCCTGCTCCAAAGCGCCGATAACGTTGCTTGCTGCTGTAAAGTTGCTTACAAAATTCTTGTGGGTGAGCATCACGCCTTTTGAAAGTCCTGTTGTGCCTGATGTGTAGATGATTGACACCACGTCGTCTTCGTTGACCGATGCTTTGATGTTTTCGAGTTCTTTTTGATAGTAAACCTTGCTTTTTTCGCCGAGAGCTATCAGCGAGTCCATTTTCTCAACGCCTTCGATTTCGGCAAATGAGAACACCTTTTCTATTGTCTTGATCTTGGGAACCACCGACGACATACGACGGTATGCCGAGGCGTCAGCCACAAACACAAACCTGCATTCGCAGTGGTTGAAGATATATTCGTAATCGTCGGCACCGATTGTGGGATATACTGGCACGTGGATAGCGCCGGTTTGAGCAATAGCCATATCCACAAAGTTCCATTCGGGACGGTTATTGGAAACCGTAACCACTGCGTCGCCTTTTTTGATGCCGAGGGCGAGAAGTCCGTAACTTAGCAAATCGGCTTTTTCGCGGTATTCGGTGTAATTGTAAGTGCGCCATGTGCCTGATTCCTTGCAAGCGAGCGCGTCGTTGCGGTGGTATTTTTGGCAGCAGTAGTCCAAAAGGTCGAATATTCTCTTAACGTCTGTCATGGTCGGTGTTTTTTTATTGTTTTACTATTGTAAAAAAATGCTCGGTCGATTTTTTTTAATACGCTGCAAAGGTATAAATATTTTTCGAATTCAAAAAATATTTATTTTAATAATTTTTATTAAATATTTCTTAAATTATTTAATATTAGTTAGTTGTAACGGTAAAAATATTTTAAAATTTTTAGACTCTTAATATTAAAAAAACAAAAGTCGAAATTTTTTAACGCTCGTTTTTGAACTTGAAAAAATCTTCGGTCGAAAAATTTGAATGCTAAATTCCGCCTTAAAGTGTTTTTTTATTCAAAAA
>JAGCNK010000156.1 GCA_017645985.1 Bacteroidales bacterium
GTGCGCAAAGCCTTGTGTTTTAATGGATTGAAGCATCGGCTCGAAAGTTTCCCCAATGCAAACAAAAGCATTATTACACCGAGTATCAACTGTGTAATAATCATAACTTTACGGTCGGAAACAATTCCGTATACCGCTGCCGAAAGCAATGTGGTGAGCAATGCCGCCAAAAGGTACGCCAACCATCGTCCCGAGAGAAAAATGGTGACGATCTTTGCCGACTGCGCCACCGACGAGCGTTTGCCCAAAAGAATCGGCACCACTCCCGGCAGGCATACCGAAATGCAGGCAATCCTGCTGCTCAATCCTAATAATAATGCTGATAAATAGTCCATCGTGTTTCGTTTTTTTTTGCAAATTAACGATGGAAAAAACTATCTTACAATAGTGTGGGACACTCTACACCCCTCTGTGGGATAGAATTTAGGGGTTGGGACGAATGGTAATGGATTTGGGACGAAATGCAGGGAGAAAAAAGATGTGAAATAATTTGGTGGGATAAAAAAAAGTGTTTATTTTTGCAAAGTCAATATAAGAGGATTTCGCAGAAAGGATGACAACCTTTATGGCTTATGCCGTTTCGAGCCTCAAAACATACAAGCCGGCTTTTTTAGTCGGCTTTGTTTTTTTGTGGTACACTTATACAATATTGCACTAAATCTTGGTTTGAACGTTGCAGCCCTATCGTTAGTTTAATATCTTTATATTTCATAATCAATAATTTAGAAAACTGCTTTTGGTTTTTTGTGTTTTTCTTGGCTGCTTTTTCGGCAGACGGCAGAGGTTCTGCATTTGCTAATATTTCGCTCAATTGCATAACTGCAAGTGTTGATTCATAGTTTCTTGATGCTTTTTCGTAGGTTTCGTTTATGGATAAGAATTTTACAAGGATGTATTGTTTTAGATGGACATTAAAAATCTTTTTTTCGGGATTTTCAGAAATCCATTTTGCATAAAAATCTTTGATTATTTTTTCTCTTGCCTTGATGTCTTCCTTAGTATGTCCTGTTGGAATGTTTTCCATTTTTTAGGTAGTTTGTTTATGCAAAGATATGTTTTTTTCTAATACTAAAAACTATTTCTCCAAATACTGCAAAATCTCTGCGATGTAAGTTCTTGAAACAGGAATCTCTGTGTCGTGATTTTTGAGTTTGAGGCGGTAGCCGTTTGACGCCGAACCTTCGATGCCCTCCACATTGTTTAAATTGATAAGGAAAGCGCGGTGGCAGCGGATTACAAAACCACATTCCTTTAATTGGTTTTCCAAAGTGGTGAGAGTGGAACGGACAACCGATGTGCCTTCGTCGGTGGTGATTTTGCAATAGTTTTTGTCAGATTCGATGTAGAGCAGCGTCAGAGGGTCGATGTCGGTGGGAGAGGACTTGCCCTGAGTCTCTATCTTTTTGATTTGAGGAGCGACGGGAGCGTTGTTTTTTTGCGAAAGTTTTTGGTTGATTTGGTTTATGCGTTCGAGTTCGCGGCGCAGACGGGCATTGTCGAAAGTCATATAAACGCCCAACAGCAGCACCGAAATTATGATAGTTTGCCAAATAGCCGACCATAAAAGCGGAAATGTCGGGGCGGTGGGGTTCAAAACCTTGAAATACAAAAAGTTGCCCACCATAATTATCAGCACCGACAGCATAAATGCAGCAATGTTTTTGCCGTTAGAAAATCTACCTTCCTCAATATCGGTTTTGTAGATACGGTGCATAATGGCAGTTGGCAGCATCGAGCCTAAATATGTAATAATCGGGAAACCAAGCAGATAGATATATTTGCTTGTTGGGCCATCGCTAATGCCAAACGGTTGCAGCACAGCCAAAATAAGGTACACCGCCGCGCCCAAAGCAATAGCCACAATGTGGTAGTTGCTGTTGACAGTATGCGCCGGAGTGGCGATGTAGGTTTTTATTCTTGTGATGATAGACATTTTTAATAATGCTTAAAATGCTTGTCCAATATTGTCAGTGACACGCCGGCGTTGAGCATAATGGCAAAGGTGTGCTTTTTGGTTGAGGTTTTCGACACGTTGGGGATGCCTTTTTCGAGACAGATTTCGCCTACTATGCGCACCGAGCCAACACCTATTTCGCCGCCGCCTGCGGCAATAAAACCTGTGTCGAAGGCGCGGTAATAATCCGATGCCTCAACGGTTCTAATCGGTTTGCCGTTGTGCGATAGCGAGCGGCTTGCGGCAATGCCAATAAATATGCCTCCTCCTACATAAAACGGCGTTAAGGGAATGTAATACCGTCCTTGGGGCTTTATCTCAAAATAGTTGATTTCGCCACGTGCCTCCACATTGTCGATTTTTACCTGAGTTTCGCCTTTGGAGGTGTACGACACAAAAAGATATGCGCGGATATGCTCGTCGAGAACATTGTGGATGGAGCGGGCGTTACCCACCGAATCGATGGGTATCAGTATCGATTGCCCTATAAACGGCGTGTAGCCAATGCCCACTTGTGCGTTGAAGCCCGGCTTGATGCTGTGAAAAAAACGCAGCGAGCTTATCGACATACCACCGCCTATCTCCACAAATGTTCCCGGTGTTTGTTGGGCATTTGCACAGAGCGCGGTCATGCAGAGCCAAATGACAATGGCTGTTATAATCCTGTTTTTTGGCATATCTTAATTACTTCTACAGCTGGTTTTACATCGTGAACACGCAGAATGTCGGCACCTTTGGCCATAGCTATGGTGTTGATTACCGAAGTGCCGTTGAGCGAATGTTCGGGGTCGGTTTCCAAAAGTTTGAATATCATCGATTTTCTCGATACTCCTACCAAAATGGGCAGATTGAATATCTTTAGTTCGTCCATACGGTTGAGCAGTTCGTAGTTCTGCTCGAGGGTTTTGCCAAATCCGAATCCGGGGTCTAAGATAATGTCTTTGACACCTGCCTGACGTAGCGCATCCACTTTGGTGTATAGAAACTTAATTACATCGTCAACAATATCAGAGCATTGAGCGGTCTGATGCTTTTCGAGCGGATTGCCAATCGAGTGCATGAGGATATATGCGGCACGTGTTTCGGCAACGGTCTTGAACAGTTCCGGGTCGAAATATCCGCCTGAAATATCGTTGATTATGCCTACGCCAAACTCCTCTGCCGACATCCTTGCCACGCTGCTGCGGAATGTGTCTACCGAAATCGGTACGTCGGGACATTTTTCCCTTATTGCGCTCAATGCCGTGCGTATGCGTTCAAGTTCCTCTTGCTCTGATACTTGTGCGCAGCCGGGACGTGTGCTGAATGCGCCCACGTCGATAATTTCCGCGCCTTCGGCAATCATTTTTTCAGCCTGGGCGGCGATGGTTTCGGGCGTGTTGCACCGGCTCGCTCCGTAAAACGAGTCGGCGGTGTTGTTGATAATGCCCATGACCTTTGGTTGCGACAAGTCTAATAGTCTGCCGTTGCAGTTGATAGTTGTCTGCTTTTGTATAGTGTTCATCTAACGTGTTATTCCTGTGGATTATAAACTTCCGAAACGTCTACTTTTTTGCCGTTTTTGTATGCCACCACAAACACGCCGGTGGAAACGCCTTTGGCTTTGATTTCGTCGCGGGCCTTGGCTGCCTCTTCGTATGTGCTGAAAAATCCTACGGAATATTTGTACACACCGTCTTCAAGTTCGTTGTTGAGACCCTCGGTTGTGGGATAAAGCTTGCGCAGGTATTCGATTGTGAGGGGTTTGTCGTCGGCGGCAATCTGCACTTTGTAGATGATTTTGTCGGCGGGTTTCTGCGGCTGCTGCTGTACCACGGGCTGCGGTTTGGGCTCCTCTTTCTTGTCGTACCAACCGAGAATTTCGGCATAGGCCTGCACGCAGTTGTCGAGTGCGTCGTCAAACGATTTGTTGGCGTCTTCCTTCACCTTCATTATCTGCAAGGGCGTTACCTTCTTGCCTGTGGGAGTGCGTTTGAGCTTGTCCTCTGCGTTGGCAAAGTATGAGGCTGCTTCCGAAATGTGCGACTCTGCCTTGGGTTTCTTGTTGGCGGGCGCGTCTTCTATCAGAGTCTCAAGGTTTTGAGAGTATACTGCGTAGAACTCTTTTGCCGCTTTTTCGTACTGGGCGTAAGCCGAGTTTTTCTGCGTAGCCACAGCCTCGTCGATGGCGTCGGCCTGTTTGTTTAGCTTTTTGGCCTTGCCTTTCTTTAGCTTGGCAGCCTGTGTTTTCAGCTTGTCAGATTGGTTTTGCTTGTTTACTGCCTGTTGCATAAGGTTGTCGCCTTTGGCTTTGTATGCCTCTGCCGACTCGTATTGGGCGAGTTCGTCGCTGCTGAGCTGTTTCTTTATCTCCTCTGCAGGGTCTACCTGCTGCTGTGCAAATGTGGCCATTATAATCAGTGAGAATGCGGCCGTAGTAAATATCCTTTTCATGGCGTTGCTGTTTTGTAGATTAATTTTTTATAAAATGCTATGCAATTACGGTGCAATTATACGATTTTTTTTTAACTTTTTGCAAAAAAAAACGTCCCGTTTGGGCGGGACGTCTATTATTGATAGGAAAAAAAGCAATTATCTGAGCAGGATAACGAGCAGAGCGATGATGGCCACGATGGCTGTTATCAGCGCTGCGATCTTGATTACGCTGTACGGACGTTCGCCCGACACCTTGCCGCTCTGTCCGTTGATGATGAAGCGGTACGCCTTGCCGTTGAAACGGTAAGTGCTCATCCATACGGGCAGCAGAATGTGCTTGTAGGTGATGTCGTTGTACTGAATGCTCTTGGTGGTGATTTCCTGATGGTCGCCGCCGATGTCTTTTCTGATAGACGAGTCGATGGTGTCCTGCATCTTTTTCTGCGCGTCTTGGAAACCCGCCTTGAGGTCTACGCTGTAGGTCTCGGTCTTGAAGCCTGTGAGGAATTTCTCGTCGTAAGGCACGAGGTCTTTGAGGTTCCACGGCTCCAGGTTGTCTAAATAATAGTAGGGCAACGACTTGCTGCCTACCACGAAAATGTCGTCAAACGAGTTTCTTACCCTACCTTGCGCCCTGTACCAGTTGGTGTGCTTTACATCTTTGGTCTTGGTCTGACCCTGGCTGTCGGTGTAGGTCTCCTGGGTGTAGTAGTCCTCGCCGCGGCGTCCGGTGTAGTCGGTCACGGTGTTGGCGTCGTATGTCCAGTAGGGCAGGTAGATACCCGATATTTTTTGCTCGTTGGCCATTTTTTTGAGGTCGCTGGGTGCGAACCAAAGTCCTTTGATCCATTTGAGGAACTCGTCGTGGCTCTGGCGTTGCTGCACTACGAACGGCAGTATGGCCTTCGGCTTTATCATTTTGGATGTGGAGCCTTGGGTAACGGCTATGGGGCTGCCGCAGAAGTCGCATTTCGACGACACCACGTTGTTGTCGAATGTGGTTTCTGCGCCGCAGCAGTTGCATTTCACAGTGTGCACCTCCTCGATTTGGTCGTCGGAGAGGTTTTCGAGGGCGGTCATATAGTCGTTTTCCTTTATGGCTTCGGCTTTTGCGGTTTCGTCGATCTTGATTTCGTTGAGCGCACCGCAGTATTCGCATTTGAGGCTGAGCGAGCCCGGCGCGAATGTAAGTTTTGCACCGCAGTTGATACAGATAATCATATTTTGGTTTGTATCAGACATTTGCGGAGGATTTTGGGGATCAAATTCCATAATAATGATGCGTTTATTGGTTTAAATGGAAAAAAGGGTCTTGTTGCGAAAAGCAAGACCCCGTTTTTTTACTTGATAAATTTCTAATCAGTGAATATGAACAAATTTGTTAAGCCATTGGGGGCGGGGGCGGGGGAACAGCTCCGAATACCTGCGACAATTCTGCCACAGAGCCGGCTGCTGCCCAAGAAGGCATACCCTGTTTCCACACCTGGGTGTTCTGGGTGAACTGTCCCTGAGCTGCCATCTGCTGCAAAGTCTGCAACGGGAAGGGTCCCTGCTGCTGTCCGTTAACAGCCACATAGTACTGCGACATTGGCGGAGGAGGAGGGGGAACTTGTCCGTAGCCCGGCTGCTGACCGTAGCCCTGATGCTGGTTCATCATCTGCTGGTTCATCATCTGCTGATTCTGCATCATGTTGTTCATCATCATCATACCCATCATACCTTCCATACCGCCGCCACCACCGGGGTTGCTAGCGGCAGCCTTCATAGCGTCGGCCATAGACATCTGCTGATATTTGTTCATATCGCCAAGCATGTTCATGCCCGTGCCTTCGTCGAGTTTCTTCTGAAGCTCTTCGGGAAGTGTGATGCTCGAGATGAGGAACTTGGTGAATGTCAAACCGTAGTCTGATTCAGTGTTGATACGCTGTTCTACGGCTTTTGACATCTCGCTCTGAGCGGCTGCGAAGTCGAGGAGCGATTTGCCGCTTTCACCAATTGTGGATACAAAGTTGGTGACAATTATGCTGCGGAGCTCGTCGGCGATGTCGTCGGTGTGATATTCGCCGTTGGTGCCCGAGAGTTTCTTGATAAGCTTTGCAGCGTCGGTTACCTGCATAGAGTAAGTACCAAAGGCACGGATGGTTACGCGGCCAAAATCCTGGTCTCTTACGTAGAAGTTGGAGGGAGTGCCCCATTTCTGAGCGGTGAATACTTTGGTGTTTACAAAGTAAACCTCGCATTTGAACGGAGAGTCGAAACCGTATTTCCAACTTTTGAGTTTTGTAAGTACGGGTAAGTTGTTGGTGGTAAGTTCGTAACGGCCAGGCTGAAATACGTCGCCGATTTCACCTTCGTTGACAAACACTGCTACCTGCGACTCCCTTACTGTGAGTTGCGCGCCATTTTTGATTGCGCCGTCGTTGCGGCGGTCGAAGCGATGGACGAGGGTGTCCTGCGAATTGTCGAGCCATTCTACTACGTCGATAAGCTCGCCTTAAATCAAATCGTTTGCTTTGTCGAATAATCCAATGTCTAGGTCCTTTAGGTTTATTGTTAATTATTATTATTTTGTCTTGAAGTTCGTGTGTGATTGTTCACGCTTATTTCGTTGTTAAAGATAAGAAAAATTGAAACACCTTGTCAAGTTTTTTGATAAAAAAAATGAAAAATTTTTTATTTTTTTTATTATGTGTTGTTTTTCAGTATCTTACATTTGAGCCTACGATTGCGCCTATGCCAGAGTCGATTTGTTTGCCGAGGTCGTAGGGTAGGTTGAAGTTGGTGATTTGAAATTTCACTATCTTTATTCCATAGAAAGATTCCGCGCCTATGCGTTGTTCCATAGCCTGGCTTATTTCGTTGATCGACGAAGTGTAGTCTAACGGATTTTTGCCGCATGCGCCGAGTGTGGCGGCAAGGTTGGCTGATATTATCTTGCTGAGTTCGAAGGCTATATGTCCCGTTTTGTAGTCGCCAGCTATGCACGAAAGTTTTTGCAATATTTGTGTGGCGTCTGCCACTTGTAATGAATATGTGCCGTTGGCTCGGATGTTTGTAGGATGGTAAGCTCCGCCATAATAAAAAGGTACGTTGGCAGAGGCGTTCCATTTCATAGCCGAAAACACCTTGGTGCTGATAAAAAAGATTTCGCATTTTGACGGCGGCTCTAATTCGTAGTGTCCGGGCTCAAAAATTTTGTCTGTTTTGCCATCGTTGAGCGTTACCGCTATTTGCGACGGTCTGACAATCAGCTGCGCACCGTTTTTGATTACCCTGTTGAATTTACCCTCAAAGCGGTGAACAAGCGTGTCGGGGGTGTTGTCGAGCCATTCAACGATTTCGATATATTCTTCTTTTGATGTGTTGTGATACATTAGTATGCGTGTTTAGTTGTTTTATTTGTATTATTTGTTGATGAAAATAAGGAAAAAAGAAAAACAATTATAATATGGGTATCGTTTTTTTTTGTAGATTTGCCCAAACATTTTATATTATGAACGAACAACGTGGACTAGCATATTTATTCAGGAATTTCTTTTGGGACATGATTCTGATGATTGTCTTGATTGTGAATTTCCTGTGGATTTTTTTCGACTGGCTGTTTTCCTTGTCGTTGGTGCAGAATTTCTTTATGGAGTACACGCCGTCGTTTTATGATTTGTATCTGCCTATTAACGAGAATTTCGACCTTTACGACCTTGTGTTTGTGTCGGTGTATGTTATCGACCTGCTTGTGGGATGGACTATTTCGGTATTCAAGAAGAAAAAACATTTGCTCGATTATCCCATTTCGCACTGGTACGATATCCTGGGATGTATCCCGTCGGGTTCGCTGCTGTTCCTAAGGTTGTTGAGGGTGTTTTCTATATTTATAAGGTTAGACAAAATGCGGATTGTTGACCTTCAGAAAATTTATTTTGTAAAGAAAATAATCAAAATCGTAAACATCATAATAGAAGAGGTGTCAGACCGCGTGGTTCTCAATATTTTGCGCGGAGTAAGAACCGATTTTGCCGAAGGTCGCCCGATATCAAAAGCCATTATGAGCGACGTGGTGGAGCCTCAGAAAGACAAGGTGATCGACCTGTTTTTCACCAAGTTTGCCGACGTTTCGTCCGACACTTATAATAATTACAAGGATGAGCTGAAAGCGTATATCCACCAGAAGGCTAAAAACGCAGTGAACAACAACCGCGAGCTTGCCCGGCTAACCTCGATGCCCGTGATTGGAACGTCGATACGCGGCATTATCGAAAAATCCGTGGCCAACACGGCTTACGAAACCATCAACGGCGTGATTGAGGACCTTGTGTCTGACAAGGGAACGGCGGTGATCAAAGACTTCACCACCAAGATTTCCGACATGGTGTTTAGGGATATGGAGGAACAGCTTGGCGAGATTGTGAAAAACGTGGTGGTGTCGTCGCTCGACCTTATAGAGAAGGAGACCAACGTGAAGCAGTGGCGTATCGACGAAATCAACGACGATATCTACCGTCTCAAGGCAAAAAACAATCCCCAGCGCTACGAGGAGG
The DNA here is from genome assembly GCA_017645985.1 of Bacteroidales bacterium. Taxonomy (GTDB): domain Bacteria; phylum Bacteroidota; class Bacteroidia; order Bacteroidales; family UBA3824; genus UBA3824. Next base: position 8,905 of record JAGCNK010000156.1, read on the forward strand.
CTATCAACAAATTAATTGAAAAACGAAACGCTTTGATAATAAGTAGATTCAGAGAAATAGACACAGATTCGTAAAAAAAAGTGCAATAAAATTTTTTTTATTGGAATAAATGTGCTTATCTTTGCACCGCAAAAGAGAAACATACGGCCCTATCTTCTAACGGTTAGGAAATCAGATTCTCAATCTGGGAATTGGAGTTCGATTCTCCATGGGGCTACAAAGGGATTTCAAGACATCGGTTTTGGAATCCTTTTTTTTTGTGGCGTTATTATTTCAAAGGTGTGATATTGTGACTTCAGGTTCGCAACGGACAAAAAAATAAGCTGGAACCAAAAAGATTCCAGCTTTTTCCAATCGATTCCAAAGACAAAGATACGTTAAAATTTCTTTTTGATGATGTCGAGAAGCACGTCCATTCTTTCGCCTTGCTTTTTGATCTCCTCAATGAGCATTCCGTTGTGGGCTATGATGGCGTCCATATGCTGGAACGGCTTGGGAGCTGCCGGATGTTCGGGCGTAACGGGCTTTGCTTCCTCTTTCTTGGCAGGGCGTCCGCCTTTGCGTTTCTTTTCGGGAGCGGCCTCTGCTGCGGGCTCTTGTGCAGGTGCAACCGGTGCCTCTGCGGCAGCTTCAGCCTTGGCGTCGGCTTTGGGTTTTCTGCCGGGTTTGCCTTTTTTCTTATCCTTTTTCTCCTTGGGTTCGGCTTTGGACTTGCGGCGCGATTTTTTCTCCTCAGCGGGCTGTTCGTTGGTGTCGGGCAGTGCGTTTACTGCGTCGAGCACGCTCTGTTGAGCGTCTTTGATTTCGGCGGGTTGGGCACCTTCGGGATCGTTGAGCAGCCATGCGCCGTCGATTGTGCTGTCCAAAGTATGAAGCTTTTCTATAAAGTTTGCAGGCACTTTTTCTTTGTGGTTGGCAATAACAGAAAGGTAAGTACTGTTGTAGCCCAGCTGTTTGGCAAGGTCGGTCTGGTTGCGGATGATGCCTTTGTCGTGCAACTGTGCCAACATTTTTTTGAATCGTCCGCTGTAGGTCTGCTCCGAAAGAGTGCGGGGGTCGTCCTTAACCTCTTTGAAAGGCTGTCCTTTGCCCTTCATAATGAAGTTGATGTTTACGTTTTTGAATACTTTTTTGATTTGGTTGGCTTTTTTGAGCTTGAAGGATTCTTTGATTGTGCTTACATAGCCCACCGACCATCCTACAAGACGCTCGAATTTAGCTACCGAAAGGTTGAGCTGGCGGATAATGTAAACTACTCTTTCTTTGATAGTTTCAACGGGTAATTCATTGGTAGTTTGTACTTCTTCCATAATATTAATAAAATTAAATGCAGAGCATAAAAAAATTCATTTGTCTTTTTTATGGATTGCAGTGTTATTAAATAAGTTATTTCAAATATAATTGTTGGTTACAAAAATAAGAAAAAAACAATTACACCAAATAAAAAATGAAAAAAATATCGCTTTTTTTTTCAGAAAGTGTTAAAAATTTTTTTTGAAGATTTTGGCAGATTACAAAATTATCATTAAAATTGCGTTGCAAAACCAATACGAAAAATGAACACAGAGCAGCAGTTTGACGCGGTTATAGACAAGTGCAGGGGGTTGTTTGAGAAGAAAGCCTCCGACTACGGCACGGCGTGGCGCATTATGCGTCCCGAGTCGGTCACCGACCAGATTTTTATCAAAGCCAACCGTATCCGCGAAATAGAGATTACCAAAACTTCTATGATTGACGAGGGTGTGGAATCAGAATTCATAGGCATAATCAATTATGCCATAATGGGTTTGATTCAGCTTGAAAAAGGATTTGCCCTCACTGCCGACCTCACTGCACAAGAGGCTGTGGCGCTGTACAACAAGTACGCACAGCTGGCCAAGGAACTTATGATGCGCAAAAACCACGACTACGGCGAGGCGTGGCGCACTATGCGTGTGTCGTCTATCACCGACCTGATACTCATGAAGTTGTACCGTATCAAACAGATTGAGGACAACAACGGAAAAACCACCGTTTCGGAGGGTATCGACGCGGGATACTACGACATTGTTAACTATTCGGTTTTCAACCTTATTAAATTAGATTCTGAATCATCATCAAGTAAATCATAAAACTTTTAAGATATGAAATTTCTACTCTTTATTTCAAGACTTATCGTAGGTGCGGTTTTCTGCTTTTCAGGATTTGTAAAAGCAGTGGATCCGCTAGGCTCGTGCTACAAGTTTACCGACTATTTCAACTATGCGTTTGATATGCCCGCCCTCGCCGGTATGTCGCTGCCGCTGGCTTTTGTGCTTTCGGCTCTCGAATTTACTGTGGGCGTGATGCTTATATTCAATCTGCGTATCAACATCGCAGCCTGGCTCGCACTTATTTTTATGATTATTTTTACCCCGCTGACTTTCTATTTGGCGTTGAAAAATCCCGTGCACGACTGCGGCTGCTTTGGCGACGCTATTGTGCTGTCAAATTGGGAAACTTTCTACAAAAATGTGATTCTCAGTGTGTTTGTGGTTTTCGTATTTCTTAAACGGAAACTTATCAACAATCCTTTGAGCGACAATGTGGAGCTGGCTATTTCTATAGCTGTGTTCTGCGTTATGCTTCTGTTCCAGCACTATATGATTCGTCACCTGCCTATTATCGACTTCCGTCCCTACAAGGTGGGCACTTATATTCCCGACAAGATGGTGATTCCCGAAGACGCTCCCCGCGACGAAATCGAGCACCTCTTTATAATGGAAAACACCCAGACAGGCGAGACCAAGAAGTTTAAGCTTGAGGAGTATCCCAGCGACTCTACTTGGAAATATGTCGACCGCGAAGACCGTGTGATCAAAGAGGGCTACCGTCCGCCGATTCACGACTTTACTATGGTTCCGCCCGACGATTCTACAGGTCTCGACTACGTGCCTATCCTTATGGAGTACGAAAAGCCTGTGCTGCTTGTTATTATGCACAAGCTTGAAAAAGCCGACGAGGACGGTCTCGCAATGCTCAAGGATTTGGAGGAATACGCCAACCGCAAGGAGTTTATGATAGGCGCTCTCACTTCGAGCAACTTGGATGTAATCAACAGCGTGAAAGACAAGTATCAGATTACGATGCAGTTTTTCAATACCGACGATATCACTTTGAAGACTATCGTAAGAGCCAATCCGGGTATCGTACTCTTGCAGAAGGGCACTGTACTGGGCAAATGGAATTACAGGGATTTTAAATTTTAAAAGTCTTGGGATTCTTTAATTTTGGCTTCGTCGACCTGATTGACATTCTGCTTACTGCCTACATTCTGTATTTCGTGTATAAGAAATTCAGAGGCAGTACGGCAATGAATATCATCTTCGGTGTGTTTATCATCTACATTATCTGGATGGTGGTACGCGCACTGAATATGAGCCTTATTTCCACAATAATGAACAATGTGGCGAGTGTGGGACTTCTTGCCCTGGTGGTGGTTTTTCACCCCGAAATCAGGAAGTTCCTGCTCGACTTAGGCAACAAGTCGTCGCTGTCGAAATTCTTCTCCATAGAGCGTATTTTTCACAAGGTGATAAAGCAGCCCGCCGAACAGTTGAACATTTCGGAGATTGTGAAGGCGTGCGACAGCTTTGCACAGCACAAGGTGGGTGCGTTGATAGTGCTGCCGTCTCATTCCGACCTTACGCCCATTATCGAAACCGGCGAACGGCTCGACTGCAACATCAGCGCGAGAATCTTGGATGCTATCTTTTTCAAAAACGCCCCTCTGCACGACGGCGCGGTGATAGTGGTGAAGGGTAGGATAGTGGCTGCCAAGTGCGTGCTGCCTGTGTCGTCTAATATGGATCTGCCCAAAAAAATCGGTTTGCGCCACCGCAGCGGCATAGGTATGAGCGAGGTGTCAGACAGCCTTGTGATTATTGTGTCGGAAGAGCGCGGTGAGATTTCGTATTCCGAAAACGGCGGCATTGTGGTAGACATCACTCCCGAGCAGCTGAGCGACAAGCTCAAGGAGCGTTTTGCAATGGCCGACACCAACAGCATAAGCATGATGACCAACGGAGGACTTCGCAGTCTGATTGATCTGGTATCGAAGAAAGAGGAGTTGTAAACACACTATGCGAAAGGCAGTGTGAAACAGAAGATTGAACCGTTGGGACGGTTGTCTTCCGCCCAGATTTTGCCACCGTTTTTCTCTACGAGGTCGCGGCAGAGAATCAGTCCGAGACCAGTTCCCTTTTCGTTCTGAGTGCCGGCGGTGCTGCTTGGCGAGTGGCTTTCAAACAGAAGTTTCTTCTGCTCCTCTGATATGCCCACGCCGTTGTCGGCTACCGATATGATGGCAAAATTGCCGTCGGAATTGTACTCGTCGGCGGATATTTTGATTGTGCCGCCTTGGTACGAGAATTTTATGGCGTTGGTGATGAGGTTTCGCACCACGGCGTTCACAGCCCTCAGGTCGGCGAACACTTCGGTGAAGTTGCCCGCCTCGCATTCCAGCTTGATATCTTTGCGCGAGGCTATGTCGCTGAATATCTCGATGTTTTGACGGATGATGTCTTCGATGTCGATAATCTCCTTTTTTACTTCGGCTTTTACAAACTGGCTCTTGGCCCACGCCAGAAGGTTTTCGAGTATGGAGTATGTGTTGGTGCTGTTGTCGGCTATGATAGTGCCGTACTGCTTGATAAGTTCGTGCTTGGGTTCGGGACTGTTGATTTCGGCGTTGAGCACCGTGCTGATGTTCTTGAGGTTGCCCACGCAGTTGCGGATGTCGTGGCTTATGAGCGAGAACATCTGGTCGCGTAGAGCCACTTTTTCCGAAAGGTTCTTGCTGGTGTTTTCCAAGTGGCTGAGTTTGTCTTTGAGGGTGGTGATATCCTCTTTGAATGTAACAAAATGCGAAATCTGTCCGTCCTTGCTAAAGAGCGGCGACACAGATACCAATTCCCAGTATTTTTCGCCGTTTTTGGCAGTTCCCTGCCATTCGCCCTGCCAGGTGCCGCCGTTTTTCACTGTGTTCCACAATGCGGTCTGGTTGGGAATAAGTCCCGACTCTATTTTGCGAGCCTTGTGCCCGGTGAGTTCCTGGAGCGTGTACCCGGTCTTGCGGCATACTGCGCTGTTGGCATGCACTATCACGCCGTTGATGTCGGTGATTATTACCGACGTGGTAACGGCTTCGAGTATCTGCAGGTAGATGTTCTTGTCGGAGTTGAGCTCCTCCTGCTTCAGTTTCACAGTCTTGATTATTCCCCAGAACGAAGCCTGCCCCGATGGCAGGTCTTGCTTTTGGAGGTCGATGTTCACAAGTATCAGTCCGTGGTCTGCACCTATCAGCTGCGCCTGAAAACTTATCGGAGTGCCATATTCAGCCTCGGCGGTGCTTTTTTTCAGCTCGATGTACGACTCGGTAGAGAGGTAGCACATTATGGGCGAATTGTCGAGCGGCACCGGGTCGATTTTGAGCAGCTTTTGAAAATTGTCGCTCACGTATACGAAACGCAGGTTGGTGTCGAGAATGAAGAAAATGTCGCTGCCCGACGACATCAGCCTGTCGAACATGGCTGGCTGCATCGCTGGATACGCTGGCTCTTCGCCGCTGCTGTCGGGCGTGGGCTGCGGAGGTGCTGCCGGAGCTGCGTGTCGCAATGAGCGTATGTACAGTATGGCCAGGATAATGCAGAGCATTATCAAGCCACCTGTACAAATATGCCAAAATGTGAGTTCCGTGGATATGTGTTTTTAGATCGATACGTATACTTTGTATTCCCAAGGTTTGAGGAGGAAACGCTCACGGCTGCTGAGACTTCCCGGTGCGTTGGCAAACCAGTTTTCGTAGTTGCCAGCCATCACTTCGCTTTCGGCTATGAAGTCCACGCTGTTGGGGCTGAGGTTGAAGAACGCCACCACCTTGCTCGATCCTTTTACACGAGCGAACGCGTAGATGTTGCAGTTGTCGGTGGTCATAATCTTGGTGTAGCTGCCGCCGTAGATACCGTTCCAAAGGGCTGGAGCGGAGGTCTTGAGCGTGTTGAGCCTCTTGTAGAAGCTTTCGAGCGGATAGTCGTTCCAGTCGATTTCTACTTTTTCAAACAGGGGGAGAGTCTGGTTGAATGCCGACTCCTGTCCGCTGTAAATCAACGGCATACCAGGAATACAGTATGTGAGCACCGCAAATGTCTTGGCTCCGTCGCCAAAACGGTCGTATTCTGTTCCGTTCCATGCGCTTTCGTCGTGGTTTGACGTGAAGGTCATACGGTAAGCCTCGGGAGCAAAGTTGAACAGCTCGTAGTTGCGGTAATGGTCAAAGTCGTAAACGTTTTTCTCTTTTTTGTAGATGCTCTTCATGAGGTTGTGCATCTCCCAGCAGTAGCTCATGTCAAACGCCTCGTGAATTTTGGGCTCTTCCCATTCGGCAAGCCAGAAGAGGGGTTTGATTTTGTCTAACTGGCGGCGAGCCTCCACCCAGAAGTGGTTGGGAACGAGACCGGCCATATCGCAGCGGAAACCGTCGATGTCGAAATTCTTTACCCAGAAGCCCATAGCGTCGATCATAGCTGCCACGGTGTCGGGGTTTGAATAGTCGAGATGAGCCACGTCGGTCCAGTCGGCGTTGGGCGCAAGAATGTTGCAGTTTTCGTCGCGGTGGTATCTGTCGGGAGCTTCGCTGATCCAGGGATTGTCCCAGGCGGTGTGGTTTGCCACCCAGTCGAGAATCACGCGCATGCCAAGCTTGTGGATTTCCTTGACTGTCTTGTCAAAGTCTTCCAAAGTGCCAAAGTCAGGGTTCACAGCCTTGTAGTCTTTGATGCTGTACGCGCTTCCGAGCGATCCTTTGCGGTTTTTTTCGCCGATGGGAAAAATCGGCATAAGCCATATGATGCCAACGCCCATTTCTTTCAGGCGTTTGAGATGATGTTGCAGACCTATAAAATTGCCGCCTTTGGTAAACTGGCGGATGTTAACCTCGTAGATATTAGCGTTTTTGGTCCATTCGGGTGTCTTGAATGCCATAGTAGTTATTGTTGTTTAAAGTTATTAATTATCAGTAGTTTAATAAGCCTCGTTTCTGCCAGAGATTCTGAGCATCTCGCGGATCTGACCGTTGAGCTTTCCGGCTTCGGCAAGCTGTTCGGTGCTTATGTGGCAACGGTATCTCCAGTAGTGGTTCTCGTTGGCAGGCACGTTGATACGCTCGTCGGTGGGGTCCTGGTAGCGGAGGTCTTCGTCGATTCCGAGGAAGTCCTGAATGGGGAACACTGCCCACATCGAGGGCGAGTAGAGGTGCTGCATAATAATCTCCTTCACCACCCATGTCTCGCAATAGAACGGCGCCTGACCGCTTTTGCCGAGGCCGTTGTTGTAGAAACGCTGCGAGCGGTTGTGGTCCTCTTCCCACCAGCCTCTGATCGGCAGTGTGTCGTGGCTCGACGTGGTGGCTACCGACATGTAGGGGTATGTGTTGGGACGTCCGAATTCGCCGCCTGCGTTTTCCTTGGGCATGCGCTGGATTTCGAGACTTAGAATGTTGAGGTTTTTCATTACTTCGGGCACGCATGCGGGAATCATTCCGAGGTCTTCGCCGCAGACGAGCATCTCGGTAGACTGTGTGAGTCCCGGAAGCTTGATTTCGGCCTGCTGTTTCCACAAGCCTTCGTTGCGGTTGTAGAAATAGTCGTTGTAAAGGTCAGCCACCGCCTGTTTGGTCTGAGTGTCAAGGTCTTTGTACGAATAAGTCTTAAACAGCGAGTGACGCGGGTGGAATGTGCCCTTGCGTGTGCGGTCTTCGAAGAAGAGCACGTCGCTGACAAGGTAGAGAAGTCCGTGCTTGATCTTTTGGAATACGAGCATGTCTTCGGTGGTGGGCACTGCCATCTCGGCAAACGACTGCTTGAGCTTGGCCTGGGTGTCAAACTCGGGCTTGAACCGGTACTCGTCTTTGTCCTCCACTTTCTCAAGGAAAGTGTGCTTTACATATCCTGCATGGTCGTTGAAAATAAGGTCGAGCATGTATTTGCGGATGTATGGACGGCAGAACCTCTCGTAGTCGAAATTGATGCCGCGGTCGGCGAACTCGTGAGTTTCGATAGGCACTGCGGGGTCGAACACGCCCATAAGTCCTCGTGTTTGAGTGCGCGGAATCGACCAGATGCGGAAGAATCCGAGAATATGGTCGATGCGGTATGCGTCGAAATACTGCGCCATGTTTCTGAGGCGTTGTTTCCACCATTGGAAACCGTCCTTGGCCATTTCTTCCCAGTTGTAGGTGGGGAATTTCCAGTTTTGTCCGTCGTCGGAGAAATCGTCGGGCGGAGCTCCAGCCTGCTGGTCAAGGTGGTAGAGGTTGGGATTTACCCAGGCGTCCACGCTGTCGCGGGCTATTCCGATAGGAATGTCGCCTTTGAGCACTATGCCGTTTTTGCGGGCGTAGTCAGATACCCTGCTCAGCTGCAGGTGGAGGTGGTACTGTATGTAGAAGTGCACCGCAATGTCGTCGTAGTCGGGATTGTCTTCGCGGCACAGCTCGTCGATTTTTTCAGGATTGTAGACCGAGAACTTGCCCCATCGCGAATAGTCGGGAGTGCCGTAAAGGTCGCGCAGGTATGAGAACACTGCGTAAGGCTTGAGCCATCCGCTGTTTTTGGCATAGAACTCCTGGTATTTTTTCTCTTTGAGAAACGCCCTCTTGTTGTCGTCGTAGAGCATTTTGAAGAATCTCGACTTGGCGTTCATCACCGCCTCGTAGTCTATCTTGCCAAGGCTGTTGAGCTCCTGGCGGCGTTCTTCGTAAATCTCTTCTGACAGCAGACTCGGCAGCGGTCCCATATCTTTGATTCTCAAGTAAATGGGATGCAGTGCGAACACCGATACGCAGGCGTATGGATACGAGTCGGTAAAGGTGTGGGTCTTGACAGTGTCGTTTACTGGCAGTATCTGTATCATTTTCAGTCCCACGCTCTTGGCCCAGTCGATAAACGGAATCAGGTCGGCGAACTCGCCCACGCCGAAACCTTCGCGGCTGCGCAACGAGAAGACCGGAATAGCCACTCCTGCGCCCTTCCACGGGTAGCGGGGATATTTGAAGTCCTCGTCGTTTAATATATAAAAGGTGTTGTCGTCTTGTGTTGTGGGTTGGAAGTACCTGGTGATGTACTCCTCTAAAACCACCTTGCCGGTCTCCTGGTCGCAGATGCAGTATTTGTATTCAGAATACTGTTTTGGGCGGTCGAGAGTGAACTCGGCTTTCCAAACTGGGAAGTCGGAGTCGGAGAGGGGGAAAGTCTTGTTGTCTTCTGGCATAGCTGCGAGAAACTTCACAGCCACATATTGTCCCTGGTTGATTCTTACCACCGGGATAGTAACCCTTACGGGCAGTTTTTGGTTTTCGCACTCGGCAAGAGTCTCGGCTTTGGAGCGGCTTGTGCGTGCAAAAATCACATCTTTGAATGCCGACGACATCATTGCGCTCTGGGTGGTGAGAGCCGGTTTCCAAAAGTCGTGGACAAAGATATTGTCGGTTTTGAGTTTAGGCGATTCAAACTCCCTCTCGCCATATTCGTATAGGGTTGACGATTGGTTGTTGTCTTTCATCAGATACCTGTATTTGAACTTCAGGGGGGCGTCGCTGCCGGTGTCGTAGGTTAGTTCCCAGTCGCCGTTGGCTTTAGGGTTCAAAAGAGATTTGCCCTGACCTGGAATGCCCTCCAAGAGTATCTGCTGGCCGTAATTGGTTCGATAGTTGATTCTAAAAGTAATTTTCATTGTTCGATGTGTGTTTTGGTCCAAAGGCTATTCTTCTTCCTTGTAGTTTGGATTCTGACGTTTTTCGATAGCTTTTTTGGCCTCTTCTAGAATAAAGTTGAAGGTGTATTTGTCGAGTATGTATTTAGCGGCTTCCATAAACACCACTGGAATAGAGTTTTCCTGTTTTTGTTTCAGTTCTTTCTCCTGTTTGGCCTGCTGCTTGCGTTCCGTTTCGCGCTGAGCCACCTCGGTGCGGTGCTGCTCTCTGCGGGCTTTGGCCTCAAGGCGGAGACGCTCGTTTTCCTGACGGTTGAAATCTTTGATTCTTGCCCTTATCTGGCGCACCATCTCGTTTAGGTCTTCGAATGTCTGACAAAACTCGCTGGTCTTTTTGGCAGCGTCGGGATGGTCGAGAGTGAGCTGCGTGCGGCATTGGCTTAGCTCGTCGAGCCATTTTTTCAAAATTTCTACGTCGGGTTGTGACGCAATATCTGATAAGGATATCTCTAAATTATCGTATGTCATAGTTGAAATTTTTGTTTCAAGGTAATAAACGGGTGCAAAAAAAAACAATTTGCGGCAAATAACCATTCCTGCACTTTTATTAGTGTGTTTTTTTTATGTAAAGTAAATATTAAGAATTGTTTCATAGCTGATATACAGTCAGTTGCAAAATCATAAAAAATTTTTTTTTCTTTTTGGAATAATTGTTTTATCTTTGTGGCTCGAATCGCTGTTGTAAAGAGTCGATTCCTCTAATTTTCAGATAGTTGTAATGAAAAAACATATTATACTAAAAATTTTCGCCGTAGTGATGGCGGCATCAGTTTTATCGTCGTGCGGCGGTTTCAACAAACTGCTCAAAGGCAGCGACTACGACCTCAAATACGAAAAAGCCTTCGAGTATTACGATAAGAAGAAGTACAACAAGGCGTTGCAGATTTTCGAGCAGATTACCACCGTGTACCGAGGATTGGAAAAAGGCGAGAAACTTATGTTTTATTACGCTATGACCAATTTTAAGGTAAAGGATTACTATTCTGCAGGATACTACTTCCGCAAGTTCGCCTCCACATACCCCCACAGCGAATACAACGAGGAGGCTATGTACATGGGCGCCTACTGCTACTATCTGGATTCGCCCAAGCCCTCGCTCGACCAGGAGAGCACCAATATGGCTATTGCCGAGTTTGAGCTGTTTATCTCCAAATATCCCAACACCAACCACAAGGATTCGTGCAACCTGCTGTTAGACGAGCTGCGCCACAAGCTCCAGGTTAAATCTTACGACAACGCATACCTTTATTATAAGCTCGGATACTACAAGGCCGCCAACGTGGCTTTGAAAAACAGCATCAGCGACTTTCCAGACAGTCCTTTCAAGGAGGAGATCCTTTACTATTCGGCCAAGTCGATGTATCTATACGCCGACATGAGCGTCACCGAGAAAAAGCATGAACGCTTTCGCGAGGCTCAGCGCGACCTCAACGAATACAGCCGCGTGTTTCCCGAAGGAAAGTTTATCAAAGACGTGACCAAAATGTCGAACAACACACAGGAAAAATTAAACTCATTACCGGTAATAAATTAAAATACAATGGATTATAAAAAAAACAACGCGCCGACATCAATCGTTACCCGCGACTGCGGCGAACTTGAAAGCAAGACAGGAAATCTTTACGAAACCGTGGTGGTGGCATCCAAACGTGCCGACCAGATTGGCGTAGACCTCAAGAACGAGCTCAACAAGAAACTCGAGGAATTCGCCTCTTACACCGACAACCTTGAAGAAATTTTTGAAAACCGCGAGCAGATCGAGATTTCCAAGTTTTACGAGCGTCTGCCCAAACCAACACTTCTCGCTTTGCAGGAGATCTTGGAAGACAAAGTGAACTTCCGCATCCCCACCGACGAGGAAATTGAGCAGGCACGCGAGCTCGCAGCTATCAAGGAGCGCGAGGAGGAGAACAACAGAGTGATTATCTCGCAGACAGCTGAGCGCGACAAGGCTTTCAACGACCTCATTGCCGAAACTAAGGATCTTGATTTTGGCGCCGACGACGAAGATGGCGACCTCGACGAGGAATTCCCCGAAGAGGAGGATCTCGACGACGAGGATGAGGACGAAATCGAAGAACCGGTTAAGGGTAAGAAAGCCTCTAAGTCGAAAGCCAAAAAAGCAAAAGGCGACGAAGAATAATATACAGCCTATCAACACATTGCTAATATGTTGAACGGGAAAAAGATACTTGTCGGCATTACCGGCGGAATATCGGCGTACAAAACAGCGTCGCTGATAAGGCTCTTGGTAAAGGCTGGCGCAGAGGTTAAGGCTGTGATGAGCGGCGCGGCAAAAGAGTTTGTGTCGCCGCTCACCATCGCCACTTTGTCTAAAAATCCCGTTTACACCGACTTTTTCAATCCAGAAAACGGAGAGTGGCACAGCCATGTGAAGCTCGGCATCTGGGCCGACCTTTATGTCATTGCCCCCGCCACTGCCAACACTATTGCCAAAATGGCGCACGGCATTGCCGACAACCTGCTGCTTACCACGGTGCTGTCGGCTCGTTGCAAGGTGATGGTGGCTCCCGCTATGGATCTGGATATGTATCAAAATGCTGTCACTCAGCAGAATTTCGAGATACTCCGCAACCGTGGTTTCCTTTTTGCCGAGGCGCAGGAGGGCGAACTTGCAAGCGGTCTTTCGGGCAAGGGGCGTATGGCCGAACCCGAGGACATTTTGCAATATGTGGAGGATTATTTCGCTCAGACACAAGATTTTAAAGGACGCCGAATACTCATCACCGCCGGACCTACTCGCGAAAAAATAGACCCGGTGCGCTTTGTGTCAAACTATTCTACCGGCAAGATGGGCTACGCCATAGCCGAATGCCTGGCAGAACGGGGCGCGGAGGTGGTGCTGGTGTCGGGACCTGTCGACCTGAAACCACGGCACTCTAACATCACCCTTGTGAATGTGGAATCTGCCAAGGAGATGTGCCAGGCTTGCGTGGAGCATTTTCCCAGCTGCCATGCCGCTATCATGTCGGCGGCTGTTGCCGACTACGCTCCAAAGACTATCGCTACCGAAAAAATCAAGAAGAACGGCGAATCTGAAATGACGCTCACACTCGTGCCTAATCCCGACATAGCCGCACAGCTTGGCAGGATGAAGACCGACAAGCAGGTGTTTGCCGGATTCGCGCTCGAAACCGAGAACGAACTCTCCAACGCCCAGAAAAAGTTGGAATCCAAGAACTTCGACTTTATTGTGCTTAATTCGCTCAAAGACAAGGGCGCGGGTTTCGGATACGACACCAACAAGATTTCTATCGTTTACCGCAACGGCAGCACCGAAAGCTTCGACCTCAAACCCAAGACCGAAGTGGCTCGCGATATTGCACGGTGTCTGCTCCAACTGTTAAAATAAAAGCCTATGAAACAGATAGTTGCATTGCTGATGATATTGATGTTTGCTGCGCCGGGCATCCGTGCTCAGGAGTTGAACTGCCGTGTCAACATCAATTACAGTTCGCTCTCAACCACTCCAACGCCGGTGTTTCAGTCTCTGCAGAAAGACGTTACCGCTTTTCTCAACGAGCGTCACTGGACCAACCACCATTACGAGCCAAACGAGCGCATCGAGTGCAACGTGATGATTACCATTACCGAGTTCAACGGTGTGGACCGTTTTTCTGGCACCATTCAGGTAAATCTCAGCCGTCCGGTCTTTATGACCTCGTACAACAGTCCGCTCTTTACATTCAAGGAGGGCGACGGCAAGTTCACGTTCCGCTATCTCGAAGGCGAGAATCTCCAGTTTATCGAAAACACCGTAACGAGCAACCTTACGCAGGTTCTGGCTTTTTACGCATACATAATCCTGGGCTACGACTACGACACGTTTTCGCCCCTCGGCGGCTCTGAATATTTCAAGAAGGCTCTGCGTGTGGCTCTTACCGCACAGGGCAGCGGACACGAGGGATGGAGCTCTGCCGACAGCAAGCAGAATACACGCTACAACCTTGTGGACGCACTGCTTGACAAACGTTTCGAGAACCTCCGCCTTGGCGAATACTACTATCACCGCCAGGGTCTCGACGTGATGCCTTCTGATCCCAATGCCGCCCGCCGCAAGATTCTGGAGGCGTTGAAATCTATCCAGCGGTCGGAACGCGCCAAACCTAACTCGCTGATTGTGTCGCTGTTTTTCACAGCCAAGAGCGACGAGATTGTCAACATTTTTTCCGAATCGCCCACTGCCGAGAAAAACGAGGTGATGCAGATTCTAAAAGAACTTGACGTCACCAATATGGCAAAATATCAGAAAATAGGAGGGAGTAATTAGATTTTTGTTACTTTTGCACCTCACAACACCTATAATAAAATGCTTTTACGTCTGAAAATATCAAATTACGCATTGATTTCCGAATCGGAAATCAGTTTTGAGGATGGACTCACCGTGATCACCGGCGAAACCGGAGCGGGCAAGTCGATCCTTATGGGCGCGTTGTCGATGGTGCTCGGTGCACGTGCCGACTCGTCGGTGATTAAGCAAGGCGAGAAAAAAACTGTGGTGGAAGCCGAATTTGACGTAAAGAACTACAATCTGAAATGGTTTTTCGA
>JAGCNK010000157.1 GCA_017645985.1 Bacteroidales bacterium
GAGCCTGTTTGTATTTTACAGTGGGTTCTTTGCGCGAATCGGGCACCACGTTGTCGATGGTTTTGATGAAGACCAGACGAGCGTTGATGTCGTTGAGGTTTTCGATAAGCGAGCCGTGTCCTGCGGGACGAAGCAGAGGAGTGCCGTCTTCGTTGCGGAATATTTCGTTGTTCTCGTCCACAGCCACCGTGTCGGTGAATTTCTTCTGTGTGGAGAATGTGATGTCTAACTTGATGTTGTTTTTCTCCTCGAATGCAGGACGGAGCTTGTCAACAAATTCGGTGAAGAGCGCTACGTGCTCGGGCGACACTGTGAAATGGATTTTAACAGTGTCGTTTGACGCTGCGTACATTATGCCCTCGGCGATATGCTCCTCGATGGGTGTGCGCGACGTGTTTTTGTAGCGGTGAAATTCTACGAGACCTTTGGGCAGGTTGCCGTAGTTGAGTCCCTCGGGGGCGATCACCATCTCCACAAGCTCTTTGGCCTTGTGGTTTTGCAGCATCTCCTTAACCGAGAGTCCGTACTTGTTGTAGACTATCTTTTGCAGGTTGTCGTAAAAGGCGAAACGGTCGATGTTGTCGACAAAGCGTTTTGCAGGCGAGTCGTTGAACTTCTGTTTCTGTTCGGGGGTGTTGTTAAACTCCGAAACGAAAACAAAAAGGTCTTTGAACATTCGGCTTGCGGCTCCCGATGCGGGAACGAATTTTAAAACGTCGAGGTTAGAGCATTCTCCGACATATTTTTGTACGTATTTGGTCACTTCGGCTTCGGTAAGTTTGCGTATACCGTCGTTGATTGTAGCAGGTCGTACCAACTGCATGAATGGAAATCCTTTCTTGTAACACTCTATCTGCCTGTCGATTTCGGCGGTGTCGATTCCCATTGCTTTAAAATATTCGATGTCGCTTTTAATATGCATAATATATTAGGTTTTGAAATTTGGCATAAAATTAAAAAAGTCCGGTGAATTTCCGGACTTTTTTCAAAAAAAAATAACACTTAAAATCAAACAAGATATGAAAACAATTTTATTAAAATCAAATATCAACTCGGGGGGGAAAATTGAGAATTTTGCCTTCACAGGCGTTTTACGATATTCGTCTGCAAATATAGAGGGATATTTTGATAATTGCAATAGTGAGGAAAAGTTTTTTTGTTAAAAATAATGTTAAAAAATGTTAATTTGTATTTCCGCTTTTGTAATGATATGATACTGAGGAGTATCGGTTGTTGGTGATATAGTAGCCTGATGTGAACTGCGGCGCACGGTAGTCGCCGTTTTGCCAAACGGTTTCGGTGCTGCGGTGGCAGAAGATAAACGCGCATACAAATCCAGTTGCTCCTCCGGCAAGGTGCGACTCCCACGACACGTGGTTGTCGACCGGCAGCACGCCCCACATCATACCGCCGTAGAGCAACACTATGATGGCCGACGCCGCCGACGAGCCTTTTTGTCCCGAAACGATGCCTTCAAAAAATATGTAAGAGGCTGTGGCATATATTATTCCGCTTGCTCCAATGTGGTAGCTAGGCCGAGCGGCTATCCATACCATCAGTCCTGTGGCTATGTATAACACGCTGAAAATCTTGATGTAACGTGTAGGATTCAACATTGTGAGCAGACACAGCAAAACGGGCAGGGCTGCCATATTGGACAGTAGGTGTTCGGTGCTGCCATGTATAAACGGCGAAAAGAGTATTCCTCTTAGGCCTTCGATTGTGCGTGGATAGATACCCAGGTCGGCGGCGCTTGTGCCTGCGGCGGTGGATGCCAAGTGTATCAGCACCATAGCCGCAGCCGTTATCAGCGGAAAAAGTATGAATGTGGGTATTCGTTTTTGTTTCAAACCTATTCTTTTTCAAAGATATACACCATACTTGAATATTCGCCGCTCTTGCGTGCGGCGCGGTTTGATTTCCACCCTTGTATGATGCCTTTGACAAAAGAGAGCGAGCTGCCACGGTATTTTTCGCTGAGCATCGATATGTAGTAGGCGTCCCATTTGAGAGGAGCTTTGCCCACGAGATGCAGCTGTGTGCCGGCGAAAATGTTTTGAAGCGAATGGCTGTCGAAATGGTTGAGGTGGCGTGGCACATCGTATGCCGCCCATTTGTCCTGATAGTGCAGGGCATCGTACGACAGATAGTCGGGCAGAGCCAAAACGAGCCTTCCGCCGTTGACAATCAGACGGTTGAGGTGAAAAATCTGTGATTTGAGGTGGCTGATGTGTTCGAGCACGTGCCACATAGTGATAATGTCGAAACTGCCGTCGGGCATTTCGAACACCTCTTCGGGCGAGGGCAGGGCAGTGCCTAGTTTTTTTGAGGCCGCCTCCCTCGCTGTAGGTGTAACGTCGGTGGCGCAAACGTTGAAACCGTTTTGTTTGGCAAACAAGATGAAGTCGCCAACGCCGCAGCCAAAGTCGAGCATACGTTTGCCCGACGTGCCTTGTGTGGCAATCTTGTATTTGTTTGAGATGTTTACACGTTTTACGCGGTTGTATATGAAGGGCACAATGCCCTTTTTAGATTCGTTGTGGCTGAGGTACTCGTCTGATTTGTAGTATCTTCCCAGTTCGCTGTCTTCGGGTCTCGGCCAAGTGAACAGCAATCCGCAGTGCGGGCAACGGTAAATCTCAAAATCTTCCTGTGTGAGAAAGTAGTCTTTGAGTTTGAGGTGCAGGTCGGAACTATCAGACTGACAGTAAGGGCAGCGTGGGGTCATTTTTTCTTAGCAGAAAGGGAAGAGTCCAGGGTTAACGTGGCGGTGATTGTTTCAGTTGTGTTGCCGTTAGAGATGGTGTACGACAGTTGCATCATAGTCCAGTTGTTGAGGATTGTGCCGTGTCCGTCGGTAATTATCAACGTATTATTGGCGAGTGTGCCTTCAAAGTTGAATGCATCGCCTTTTACTTCGGCAGTGATGGTTTCGTTAGCACCTTGGTTTTGAAAGTTTTGAATCACTATGGAATTGTTCATAGTGGAGATGTAGACAAAGCAGTCGCCGATATCACCCTTATTGGTTTCCCACGACCATGTGCCGCTGAGTTCGTCAATTTCGTGGATGTTTTCGGGCGAGTCTTCTTCGCAAGCTGTGAATGTGGCAGCAAATGTCATCATCAATACTGCCGCAATGATGTTTTTAAATAAAGTTTTCATAGTTCTGTGGTTTTAATGGTTTTTAATTTTCGAATATTTTAGAAATGGATTTAAGGTCGTGGTTTACGAGGTCGATACCGTATTCGTCGTAGTCGAGCAAGAGGTCGTTTACCGAGTCTTTGCGGCTCTGGCTCTCGAATTTCAGTTCCGACTTGGGAATAATCTGTTCGAGGTCGAAATTTGTGAGTTCGCCCGATTCAAACAGTTCGTCGTCTAAGTTGATAGTTTCGGTCATGGTCAAAGGGTTGTTTTAAAAAAATTGTAGAGACGCGATTAACCGCGTCTCCACATGTTGTGTGTTTTATTTTATGGTTTCAGCAATCTGCTGAGCCATTTCGTCGTCGATGAGGATGCGTCCGCAGTATTCGCAAACAATGATTTTTTTGTGCGAAGCCACGTCTAATTGACGTTGCGGGGGAATCTTGTTGAAGCAACCACCACCAGCATCACGGCGAACAGGCACTACTGCGAGTCCGTTTTTAGCACCGTTTCTAATGCGGTTGTATGCGTTGAGAAGGCGGTCTTCAATTTTGTCCTCGTA
>JAGCNK010000158.1 GCA_017645985.1 Bacteroidales bacterium
CCCTACCGGCGGCAGCTGTCCCGAATCGCCCACAAGCATAAGGCGGCAGTTGCTGCCCGAGAAAACATACGAAATCAAATCGTCCAACAGTCTGCCCGAACCAAAAACAGTGTCGCCGCCGCCCTGCGAAATCATCGAAGCTTCGTCTATAATAAATAAGGTGTCGGCCGAAACATTTGGCGAAAGCGAGAAACTGCTGTCGATAACGGCTGCCGACTTCTGCCTGTAAATACTCTTATGTATGGTAAAAGCCTTATGTTCAGAAAATTGCGAAAACACCTTGGCGGCACGTCCCGTGGGAGCCATCAGCACACAGTTGACCTTGAGGGCGGTGAGCGTTTTTACAAGCGCACTCGTGAGACTCGTCTTGCCAGTGCCCGCGTATCCGTAGAGAACAAAAATCTCGGCGGCGGAAGATTCGCGGCTTGTGATAAAATGTGAAATTTTTTTTGCAGCGGCGGCCTGATCGGGCGTGGGTTCAAAACCGAGAGCCTGTATCAGTTTGTCGTATATAAAATCTTGATTCATAACTAATTAAAATAATATCTTAGCATTTATCCGAAACAAAATTACAAAAAACAAAATCGAATGGGCAAAAAAATTTTAATAAAAAAGATAAGAAAATCGACAATATTTTATTTAGTGTTGATTTTTTTTTAAATTTGCGCAAATTAAACTAAAAGTAAAAATAAAAACTCATACAATGAAAAAACTTATAATTCAAGCAGTTTTGGCAGTCCTGATAGTATTTCTGGGCTATTGCATCTACGAAAGCATCATGCAGCCGATCCGTTTTCAAAAATTAGCCGACTGGCGTTACCAGCGCACAAAGCAGAGCCTTATCAACATCCGCGATGCTCAGGTGGCATTCAAAAGCACCTACGGCAAGTACACCAACAATTTCGACACCTTGCAGGCGTTCATTAAAGAGGGAAACCTCAAAATCGTGAAAGCTATTGGTAACATTCCCGACAGCTTCTTCAACAAGTATCCGCGCAAAGTGGCTGAAATGAAAGCCATCGAAGCTGGTATCGTAAAACGTGACACCGTGGTTATCCCCTGCTACGACTCTCTCTGCCAAGGCAAGTACGAACTCGACTCGCTCAGATACGTGCCTTTGACTGGTGGAAAAATCTTCGAGCTCGACACAGCTTCTATCGAGACAGCTTCAAAAATCGTTGTAAACGTGTTTGAAGCCAAAGCTCACAACGACGTGTACATGCTCGGCCTCGACCGTCAGGAAATCGTTAACAAAACCGACGAGCAGGAGAAAAACAGCAAATATCCTGGCTTGAAAGTAGGCTCGCTCACCGAGCTCAACAACAACGCCGGCAACTGGGAATAAAATCCTAAAAGCATAAATTTTTTAATAAATCTCCAAAAATCTTGCAAAAGAGATTTGGAGATTTATTTTTTTTGCGTATATTTAAAGCCGTAAAAAATCAATTTGCAATGAAAGACATAAAAAATTTTACATCATCGTTTAATATCAATAAAACAAGCACTTACAACTTGTCGCTGCAAATCAGCCGCCGAGGTTACACCTATTGTATATTAGATTCGTACTCAAAAGAATACGTAGCCATCAAGCACATCGGCTACGATTCCGAACTCAACGACGAGAACCTTTACGACCGTATCAAGAGCAACCTCTCCGACGACGCATTCATTGGCAAGAGCTACAAGTCGGTAGACCTGATTTTTGTAACGCCCAAAAACGTGATTGTGCCCAACACAATATTCGACAAGACAAAAATCAAAGAGATTGCAAGCGCAAACTTCGAAATATCCGACAAGGAGGAGATTCATTTCAACAAGATAAAATCCATCTCTGCCTGCAACGTGTTTGTAGTGCCTTCGTTCATCACAACGCTGATGGTAAACACTTTCCCTGAAATCAACTTCTACCATCAGGCTACTCCGTTTATCGAAAACGCTATCAACAGCTTCGGCAACTCGCTCTGCGTTTCGGTAAACTTCTACTACGACAATATCGACATAGCCATCACCGACAAGGGCAAGCTGCTGTTTTACAACACCTTCCCATATCAAACCGATACCGATGTGCTGTATCTGATATCAAACGTGATAGAAAAAACCAAGACCGACAAGGCCACTCCGATGATGCTTTCGGGATACGTAAACAAGAAGGACGAGGTTTTCAAACTGATATACAAATACTTCCCCAACGTATACACAGCCGACCTCTACAACGACTACCGTTTCCCGTTTGCCGACATTCAGGAGCACCAGTTTTATAACCTTATGAACCTGCCATGCGTATCATAACAGGAATGTACCGCAGCCGGCAAATCAACCTTCCGGCATTTTTCAAAGACCGTCCCACAACCGACATGGCCAAGGAGTCGCTGTTTAACATCATCAACAACAACTACGACTATGCCGACACGGTGTTTCTCGACCTGTTTTCGGGTTCGGGCGGAATAAGCTACGAGATGGCGTCGAGAGGTTGCCAGAATATCACCTGCGTTGACATCAATAGAAAATACTGCGAGTTCATAACCCGCAACTTCAAAGATATGTATCCGCAGCGCACTCCGGCAAGGGTGCTCAACGCCGACGCGTTTAAGTTTATCGAAAACACGCCGCTTAACTACGACCTGATTTTCGCCGACCCGCCTTACGACCTCGAGGGTATCGAGCGCATTCCCGAAATGGTGATGAACAATCCCGGCCTGAAACCAGGCGCTATGCTGATTATCGAGCACAGCAGCAAGACACGTTTCACCGACATGCTCCACATCCGCGACCAGCGTCACTACGGAAAAGTGAATTTCAGTTTCTACAGAAAAGAGGAATAGACACTTGACAATAAGCAATAAAAAAAACACCACCAAATCGGCGGTGTTTTTTTATTTTGTATAAGAACCAATGCCTTGAGCATTAATTCTTTCCAATGATACTACCTGTGTCGGCCTTAACGGTGAGTTCGAGGTAAATCCACGCTTTCTCGCCTTCGTTAACAGGCTGAGGTGTAGCCCAGGTGCGGTTAACGAGTTTCTCCTCGGCAGACTCGCCGTCGGGAGCAGCAATAACATCGTGAGCGAGAACCTCTACCGGCTTGCCGTTCACCTTTACGATCACGGTGTCGCCAGCCTTAAACGAACCCTTCTCGATAGTGCCGATAGCAGCGCAGCGGTTTTTGTAACGTTTGGCCTGTTTCATTCCCACATTTACCGACGAAGGAGCTATCAACATAGCCTCAGCAATGCGGAAAGTGTTAGCATAATTGTCGTCGGCAGGAACCGACTCGGGCGGAACGGGCTTGCCCAACGCTTGTGCGGGAGCGGCTGTTCCAAACAAAAAACTGAATAATCCCATAATATAGTTATTTAAAAGTTAATATGATAAATGTCACTATTTTGCAGCGCGTTTAGCCTTAGCCAGCGAAGCCTGACCGTCGGCAGATTTAGCCCATTGGAGAGCTTTGGCTTTTAGGCGTCCGATCTGTTTCTCCATAGTGATCATATCCGAAATCTCAGCAGGAGAATATGTGTTGGGGTGCTGCTCGTTTACCATTGTCTGACACGGCGAGGGGTCGTTTTGTTTGGGTCTCATCTTCTTAGCCTTGGCGGTAATGCTGACTGTGCCGTCCTGAATGTTGGTGGCAACGCCGTTTACAAAATGGAGCGGTTCGCCGTTGGTTGTGGTAAGGTAAAGATAGTTGTTGTCTTTGTTTGACTCCTGCAATGAGTTGAAGGCGTCGGCCACAAGCACGATGTAATAGTCGCCGTTGAGGTCTGACGGCATCTTAAACGACCATTCGAATCCGTAAGCATCTTCGCCAAAAACTTCGTTAGATACGCTCTTGCCGCCACGTACAGTCACATTGTTCCAGCTATATGCCTGAGCCTGCAAACCAAGGTGATTGCGAGCCTCGGACTTATCCCAGTCTGGTTCCACATCACCCTCCTCGCCAAACTCATCGGTGTAATAGTCTACAAAAAGCACGTTGTAGTCGTTGGCATTGTAGGCATCATAGTAAAGCAGGCAGATAGCCCACTGAGATGATGGGTAAATAAAATCCTTACCAGCGTTGTAAACATCGTAATAGCATGTTCGCCAAAGAGGATCTTTAGCAGATTCAATGTCTTCAGGTGATGCTTCCGACTCGTCTACCTCATAGTCTTCGAACGACAACTCGGTGGGAATCAAGTCTTTACCCGAAACAGGATTTACTACCTCGTTGGTAACCGACGAGATAGAGGGAGCTTCGTTGATACCGTTCATCACAAATCCGCAGAATGCGAAATTTCCGCCGCACATATATTTCTGGTCTACCCAGATATAGCCGTCGTTGCCCCAGGATGTGCCCCACGAATTAACTACGAGGAAACAGCCGTTAGGACCTTTGTTGTCGTCGTATCCGGCAATCACCATAGCGTGGTTGGCGTGCATACCAGAATAGTTGTAAGATGTCTGCTGATAAAGATAGTTGAAATCTCTGTCGGCGAGCATAAACTCGTCGCCAAGCTGTGCGCCGAACACAATCACCTTGCCCTGGTCTAAGTATGCCTTGATGTTCGACGGTTTTGTCATATCAATTTCGCGGTACGATTTGATTTTATAGTTGGCGGCGTCGTTGTTTTGCGAGCTCGAAGGACTGCCCGAGCAGTTGCCCATATTCTCGTAAGGCATACTTGCCATTGTGGCAACGCCCTTTTTCTGAATAACGTCGAGAACCTGCTCAAAATAAGAACCGTCGCAACTAGTACGTCCGTCGTTCAAGGCGTAGAAAATATACTTTGGGCTGAAATGATTCGACTTGCTGGCAAGCTGGCTTGTGGTCAGATTGTTCTCACGGGCGTAGAGATATGTGCGTGCGTTGTAAGCCGAAGCCCAAGCCACACATGTGCCGTATTGCCCCTGGTCGCCGATGGGGGGCAGATAATTGGTGAGGTCTACCCTGCCTGTGCCCTCGTAATCATCATCCACAATGTTGAGGATATTGATGTCGTCTTCCATATGCTCGGGATCTTCATCGTCCCAGTCGTAACCTGTGTGCTGGTCGATATTGGTAGAGTCCATACCCAATGCGTTGGCAAAAATATCTATGATGTCTTCGGCAGTACATGACGTAATGCCCGACGATGCGGCGGCTACAAACAGAGCCAGAGTGCCCGCTTTTAATACAGTTGTCTTTTTCATAGTGTGCTTTTTAATGTTGACTGTTGAATTAATGTGTTGTTAGAGTTGTCTATCGTATAGTTGTCGCCGTGCTGTATTTCTGAAAAATTAGGTTGCGACACAAACAAATTATTTTTGTAAAGAACTGCGCCGTCGATACTTGCGCGAAACATCTCCAATGTGCGCAAAAACATATTGTCCAGAATGCTGAGCCCCTGTTTAAACTCGCACTTGTTGATTTTGAGTCCGCCCACGTATGTGGAGTTGGTAAAGAGCGAGCGACCTAAAAACTTGGAGTTGGTAAAATCCACAGTGCAAGGCACGTAAACCTTTGAAAATTCGGTATATCCGTAAAAATACGAATCGGCGAACATAGTGTAGTCGTTGAATCTGGTAAACTGGCAGATGAGAGTCTCACGGAAGAATGTCTTCAAGAAATTGGTTCTGCCGTTGAACACCGCGCTGCCAAACGACACCTCGCCGTGAAAGTTTGACGCGCAAAACGAAGTGCCGGTGCGGAAATTAGCTCCGTCGAACGACACGCTGCCACGAAACTGGCACTGGTCGAAATTGGCGCGGCCTCTGAAATCAGACTGCCTGAAATTGACGCCCTTGGCAAACTCGCAGTTGAGGAAACATACGTTGCGCTCAAAAATGGTTACAAAATTGAGACCGTCGGCATCGGTGCCAAACGCCGAAACAGTGTCCTCAAACACGCAGTTGATAAAGTTCAACTCGGTGTTGACGTAAGCCGACGACACCTGGATGTTTTTGTTCACAGGGTATGCCTTGGTGAAATCAAGATTGCCAGATATGGTCTTGTTTTTCAAAACCACGTTCTTGCCCGATTTCAGCCACTTGATAATTTTTTCCGCCTTGATAACGCTGTCCTTGTTGTCGTTGGCGTATCCGCTGTTGGGAGCGTTGCACGAGGTGGCAAAAACTGCAGCCACCATTATTATAAATGCTAAGTAAATGTTTTTCATATTCTTCCGTCTTTTTTAAACTGAAACAAGATGTGCAGATTGCGGTGAGTGCGTGCAATCATATCGTCGATCATACCGTCGTCGGCCCACATAGCTGTGGTGATGCCCTCTTCGGTCTGAGGATTGGTTTTGCCGTTGCCTCTGTAATTCATCAGATACCAATATGTTTTTTTAAAATAGATATCCTCGCTGTCTTTCCATCTGTAAAAATGGTAAGTTTCGGTAAGGAGTTTCACGATTTCGGGCTTGGTGATACCCGTTTCTTCCATCACCTCGCGCACAGCGGCGTCTTCCACGGTCTCGCCCGGCTCCACCTTGCCTTTGGGCAAATCCCAAAGACCGTTTCGGAATATCACGAGGCTCTGTCCCACATTGTTAAGAACGTAACCGCCAGCCGATTCGATATAGATGAACTGCTTTTTCATCTGCGAGATAATGGCGTCGCCGTCGCCCTGAATCATAAAGTCGATTCCAGGATAACGCATATCAAGACACTCCTGAATAAAAGTGTCGTAATAATCGATTTTTGTCTTTTTGGCAAACTGAGGGTCGTCGGCATCGCCGCCAACCGTTACAAGTGTCTTGCCGCAATATAAGTTATATGATGACATAACTATTTAAATTACAAATATTTACAAAACAAAGCACACTAAATTGTGCTAATGTAAATATACAAAAAAAATTCCAATTGACAATGATTTTGCAGTTTAATAAGCAGTAATTGCTATTTTATTTAAAAAATGACCGACGAAACACGAGCCACAATCTCATCATCGGCAACAGGACCGTAGGTGCGCGAATCCGAAGGGTCGTCGCGATAATCGTTGAGCATAAAGAAATAATCGTGCTTGAATGTGTAAGAGTCTGATTTTATGCCGTCTACATAAAAAACTCCATCGCGGTGCTCCACCTTTGTTTTTTCGGCGTGAAGAAAAAGAAACTTGTAAACCAGATAGTTAGACGGGGTGAGTTTTATCTTCATTCCCTTAGAGGGAACAACCACAGGACCGAAATAATCCTTGTTGAAATTAAACTGATGCGAAAAAGGAAACAGCTTGTCGTCGTAGAGATAGGCAGGAAGAACCGACTGTCTCACATGCGACAAAACAGAGTCAGACACCATCCGGTTAAAAAGATTCTGCGAAACCACATATTTGGTATTGGTAAGTATCTGGTTTTCGGGCACTAACTTGTAACGGTCAACGGCTGCCCTCTTGTCAGCCTCGTTGAGCAGAAGCACCTCGGCATCAAACGAAATGTTTACACCCTGCTGCAACTCATCGTTGACATAGAGCCGCTTGCTGTAAATCTGCACCTTGCTGCCCGGCGTGGCGATACAACGCGAATAAGAGATTCGGGGACTGCTATGCCTATAGTCCAACGGATTGCCAATCAGCAGTATATCACCACATTGTATATCAACAGGTTTTTCGGCATAAACCCAGTCGCCATCGTAGGCAAAAGGAAACATAGCTCTGCCAGAAATACGGTAGACATGGTTGCCCACAAAAATCCAAAGCACTATGGCGCAGACAATTGCAGCACCCAAAGGCAGCAGCCAACGATATACAAATGGTTTCAAAACCGGAAATGATTAATGAATACCTTTCAATACTCTGCTCCAGCGGATAGATGCCGGAAACGTCTTGTCTTTGTCGGTAGACCACCAGATAAACAGAGCCTTGCCAACAACATGATCTTCAGGAACAAAGCCCCAGTAACGCGAGTCGGCAGAGTTGTGACGGCTGTCGCCCATCATAAAATAGTAGTCCATCTTGAAAGTGTAGCTATCTGCCACAGTGTCGTTGATATAAATCTTACCGTCAATAACGTCGAGCTTGTTCTCCTCGTATGCTTCAATGATGCGGCGGTAGAGCGGCAAGGTGATTGTGTCGAGAGCCACAGTAGCACCAGCCTTGGGAACATACAGAGGACCGAAGTTGTCCTCGTTCCAACGGTAGTGGATGCTGTGGGGGAAGATCACTTCCGAACGGAAATTTTTCGGACGTACAATCCTCTCAACGCTCTGCACGCACTTGATAGCCTTTATCTTTTCCACATTCTCACTCACAAGGGGAAGAAGAATGATATTCTGCGGATTAACCTGCGTAAGTTCGGGGAAGATGGCGAACAGTTCGCCCGAAATTCTGTGTGCGAAATCCATATCTTCCTGCGAAATGCCCATATCGCTCAACACCTCGGGATTGATAGGCGTGCCGTCGGTAACAATCACATATTTATACTGACGGTCGCCAATATCCTCTTGCGGTTTGCCATTGATATAAGCCTGACCATCAATAATTTGAATACTATCGCCAGCTATGCCGATGCATCGTTTGATATAATTCTCACGCTTGTCGACAGGACGGTGGATAATTTTTCCCAACATACCGGAAACTTCCCTTCCATTGCCATCAACCAGACGGTCGTTGAGCACAGCCTCGCGACCATAGTCACGGCAATAAGAATAATAGCTGATAGCCTGCGAGTTGAGGCACACGGTATCGCCCTCGGGAAAGTTGAACACCACCACGTCGTTGTTCTTGATTGTAGTCAAGCCCGCCAGACGGTGGTAGGGCCATTTGATCCATTCCACAAACGACCTTGTGTCTTTGGTAAAGGGCATTGTGTGATGAACAAACGGCACTGATAGCGGTGTGTTGGGCATCTTGGGACCATAATGAAACTTGCTAACAAACAGGTAGTCGCCAACCAACAGCGATTTTTCCATCGAAGATGTAGGAATTGTAAACGCCTCGATAAAGAAAATGCGGATTATTGTGGCCACCACCACGGCAAAGATGATAGCGTCGACCCATTCTACCAGTTTTGTCTGACGCTCAACATCGCGTTTTTTCCAAAATGTCCAGTTGACTTTTTTAGTAATACAGAAATCAAAAATTATCGGCAGACCCAGCAGGAGCCACCAGTTCTGCAGCCAAATTACAAAGAGTAAATAAATAACAACGTAGATCGCAAACTTGACCCACGGATTCATAGTTCTTTTTGTTTTCTTGTTGGATTTGATTTCTGTATTCATATCTAAGTCAATTATTTAAAACTCCATTAAATCGTCCATTGTGTAGAATCCCGACGGCTTACCAGCCAGGAACTCGGCAGCGAGCACAGCACCAAGAGCCAGACCGTTGCGGTTGTGCGAAACGTGGGTAATGGTGATGTCGTCGATAGGTGATGTGTAGTTAACAGTGTGAGTACCAGGTACTTCGCCCTCGCGCAACACGTCGATGTAAATCTGATTGTCGGCGGGTTTGGGATCGAGAGTCCAGTTGTTTTTGCGCTCCACGTTCTCGATAATGCCCTCGGCAATGGTGATGGCAGTGCCGCTCGGCTTGTCGAGCTTGTGTATGTGGTGGATTTCCTGCATGCTGACATCGTAACTGTTGTAACGGTTCATAATCTTTGCAAGAAACTTGTTCACACGAAAAAATATGTTTACACCGATGGCGTAGTTCGACGAGTAGAACAAAGTCTTGCCCTCCTCCTTGCACATACGCTTAGCCTCGGGAAGTTTCTCAAGCCAGCCAGTTGTGCCCGAAACCACGGGAACACCAGCGTTGAAACATTTCATTATATTATCGTAGGCGGCATCCGGACGAGTGAACTCGATAGCCACATCCGCCTTTCTAAGGTTCTCAGCTGTAAAATCTTGAGGATTGATAAGAGCGTCGAGGATAAGCACCACCTCGTTGCCGCGCTCCTTGGCTATCTGCTCGATAACGTGACCCATCTTGCCGTAGCCTATAATTGCAATTTTCATGGTATTTAGTAAGTTAGTTATAAAAACGCAAAACGGAACAATGCAATATCGCTATTGTTCCATTCTGCAAGTTAATATCTTAAAAAAACGTGCGTTAACAACTTGGTTATTAAAATATTTTAAAATTTAAAACGTTGAAATTCAACTATTTAACAGAATCAACAACAGCTTTGAAAGCGTTAGCGTTGTTCATAGCCAAATCGGCGAGAACTTTGCGGTTGAGTTTGATGTCTTTCTTAGCGATCTTGCCGATAAACTCGGAATAAGACATGTTGTATCCTCTTACTGCTGCGTTGATACGGGCGATCCACAGAGCACGGAAGTTGCGTTTTTTCTTCTTGCGGTTTACATAGGCGTGCAAGAGGCCTTTTTCGTAGGTATTCTTGGCTACTGTCCAAACGTTTGAACGAGCACCGAAATAACCGCGTGTAAGTTTGAGGATTTTTTTCCTCCGGTTGCGTGCAGCAACCACATTGACTGATCTTGGCATAATTTAAAACTTGTTTTTTGGACAGGGGCGACAGTTGTGTTTTATGTTTAACGTTCTGCTCTTAGCTGCCCACAGTCCGGGTTAAACTTAAAATTAATTTTGATTAATTAAATAAACCGGAGATGTACTCCATTAACTATCTCATTGCGAGAAGTTCTTTTACTGCATGCATGTTAGCGCCTTCTACCAAAGTAGACTTAACGAGGTTGTGTTTTCTCTTGGTCGACTTTTTGGTGAGAATGTGGCTGTGGAAGGCATGTTTTCTCTTGATCTTGCCCGTCGCAGTAAGTTTGAACCGCTTTTTAGCGGCACAGTTGGTTTTTACTTTTGGCATTTTACTATACTTTTATAAAGTGTTTAACGCACGTGTTTTCATTATTTCTTTTTGGCAGGCGAAATAAGTATCGTCATCTTCTTGCCTTCGAGGAAGGGCATCTGGTCTACCTTGCCGTACTCTTCGAGCTGGTCGGCAAATTTCAGAAGCATTATCTTGCCCTGCTCTTGGAACAATATCTGACGTCCTTTGAAAAATACGTATGCACGTACTTTGTCGCCGTCGCTGAGGAACTTCTTGGCATGATTGAGTTTAAACTCAAAATCATGGTCGTCGGTTTGAGGCCCGAAACGAATCTCCTTAACCTGTGTCTTGGCTGTCTTGGC